>JABMOJ010000516.1 GCA_013204195.1 SAR86 cluster bacterium | reverse complement strand
GCTCACTGTTAGCTAGCTTGCGCTCTTATGGCAATAAAATCAGCACCCTGTCGATGTTTTTCGGCGATGTCCCAAAGAGTTCTGCCATCTTTGTCAGTGGCGTCCGGTTGACGCCCAGCCTCAATAAAGAAAGTCAGGAAGCGTTTGAAGTCTGCGGGTCGCATACCGCGATAAGCCTTGAGTAGAATATGGAAGTCTTCTGACTCGTCGCCGTAGGACTGCATGTTGAGAAAGCTCTTAACTCGGTCGTCATCCCAGACTTCGTCCGTGACCTGGGGCTGTGTAGGTCCTGCCATGATGGTGTTTTCTGCCGCTAGAATGTCCGCTAAATGATACAGTAGACAGCGAGTTCGGGATAGCGGATCCGGGCAGCGCCTTAGAATAAAAGGATTTAACATTCTAACCTGACGATATAAGATCGTCTCGAAAGCTAACAGATTGATTAGAAACAATAATTGGCCCAGCGCAGGGTATATTGAGGAATGAGTTTTGGCACAAGAAGAGACAAAAGCTCAAACGCCTGAAGAAATCATGAACCATTTGCAGCTCCGTCTGAAAGAGGGAGCGTTGATTGCCTTGGTGGCGCTTTGTATTTATCTATGCCTGGCACTGTTTAGTTTTGACCCGGCGGATGCTGGCTGGAGTTATACGGGCGCCGACAGCGAAGTCACTAATGTGGTGGGCAAGACCGGCGCCTGGGTCTCGGACGTTCTGTTTTTTTTGTTTGGCTACATGGCATTTATATTTCCGATGATGCTCGGCTATCAAGCTTGGATTGTCTTTCGAGAGCGCGGCCGAGCGATCGCGCTCAATTGGCCGATGTTTGTCTTTCGAGTGCTTGGCTTACTACTGACTATCGCCGCGGGTGCGGGCATTGCAAGTCTGCACTTCTACGGTTCAGGCTTGGATCTGCGTCAGGGTACCGGTGGTGTCCTGGGCGGCCAAATGGTGCAGCTACTGGAACCCTCTTTTAGCTATGTGGGTGCCACTTTAATTTTGCTTGCCAGCTTCCTTTTCGGCTTAACAGCCTTTATTGACATCTCCTGGTTGAAGGTTATGGACACCGCGGGGCGCTTGTTTTTACTGGCAGTGGATCACACGCAGCATAATTGGCTGCGCTGGCGAACTGCTTGGCGAGAGCGTGCCAAGGTTAAAGCGGTTACCGGCAAGCGCCAAGAGGCGCTGGCTCGAGAGGTGCAAAAGAAGCTCACGCGGGAGCCGGTGAAAACCCTTCAGGCGGGCCCCAAAGCGCCGGAAATCAGCGCCCGTGTAGCTCGTGAGAAGCAAGGCAATTTGTTCAAGGTGGCAGCGGTGGACGGTTTGCCTGCGTTACATTTATTGGATGCCTCGGTGATTGACGATTCTCGAGGTTATTCAGCCGATGACCTGGAAGCCATGTCCCGTTTGTTGGAGTTGAAACTGATGGACTATGGTATTGAGGCCCAGGTCGAAGCAGTCTTCCCGGGCCCCGTCATTACACGGTTTGAAATCAAACCCTCGCCCGGCGTAAAAGTTAGCAAGATCACAAGTCTGGTAAAGGATTTAGCTCGCTCTTTGGCCGTCATCAGCGTTCGAGTGGTCGAGGTGATTCCCGGTAAATCCGTGGTCGGCATTGAGATTCCGAATGTTGATCGCGAAATCGTCAAGTTAAGCCAAGTCCTGAGCTCTAATGCCTATGATGAAGCGACTTCGCCACTGAGCCTTGCCCTGGGACATGACATTGCTGGCGAGCCGGTGGTAGTGGACCTGGCCAAGATGCCCCATCTACTGGTAGCCGGCACCACGGGGTCGGGCAAGTCAGTGGGTTTGAATGCGATGATCATCTCGCTGTTGTTTAAGGCATCGCCAACAGATGTTCGCCTGATCATGGTCGACCCGAAGATGCTTGAGTTGGCGGTCTATGAGGGCATTCCACATTTGTTGACACCAGTGGTCACGGATATGAAGGATGCCGCTAATGCGTTGCGTTGGTGTGTTGCTGAAATGGAGCGGCGCTATCGATTGATGGCCGCGATGGGTGTACGCAACGTCGGTGGATTTAATCGTAAGGTTAAAGACGCTGAGAAAGCCGGTACGCCGCTGAAGGATCCATTATGGCAACCCACGCCATTGCAAGGATTAGAGGAAACAGCCCCTGATCTTGAGACCCTGCCTTTTATTGTCGTAATTATTGACGAATTTGCCGACATGATGATGATCGTTGGCAAAAAGGTGGAAGAATTGATCGCACGTATCGCCCAAAAAGCCCGTGCTGCTGGTATTCACCTGATCCTTGCCACGCAGCGACCCTCCGTAGATGTGATTACGGGCTTGATCAAAGCCAATGTACCCACTCGAATTGCCTTTCAGGTGTCCTCGAAGATCGATTCGCGGACGATTCTTGACCAGGGTGGTGCCGAGCAGCTACTCGGTCATGGCGACATGCTCTATCTACCGGCGGGTTCGGCGCTGCCGGTACGCGTCCATGGCGCCTTTGTGGATGACGATGAGGTTCATCGGGTGGTTGAGAGCTGGAAAGAGTTGGGTGCACCGAATTACTTGGAAGAAATACTAGATCCTCGATCGGACAATGAACTGTTGCCCGGTGTTGCCGGTGGTCAAGAGGAAGACGATGGTGAGCAGGACTTGCTTTATGATGAAGCGGTGCAATTTGTCATGGAATCTCGACGGGCATCTATTTCAGCGGTCCAGCGTAAACTGCGAATTGGCTATAATCGAGCGGCACGGATGATCGAGACCATGGAGCAGGCAGGTCTTGTCAGTGAAATGAACAGTAACGGCTCGCGGGAGGTACTGGTTAATGCTTCTCAATAGTCGGTGGCTGGTGTTGGCTTGGATGATGATCGCCCAATTCGCACTGGGGGATAGCGTGTTTGAGAAACCGCAGGCTATCGATCGAACAGCGCAACTGATCCGGCAGCTTGATCAATTGCAGACGTTGTCGGCGAGCTTTATCCAGACCACCGTCAACGGTCAGCAGCACGTTGTGCAGCAGGCCCGAGGCCAACTGTGGGTCAGCACACCCGGTAGATTCCGGCTTGAAACCCTTGAGCCAGCAATCCAAACGCTGGTGTCAGATGGTGAGACCTTTTGGTCCTTCGATAGCGATTTGGAGCAGGTGATCATCACTCGGTTGCAGCGCGATATTACTCAAGTGCCGATATTGCTATTGGGTGGTGATGCGAAGGCGATCACCGATGAATATCAGGTGGCGTATTTTTCGGAAGATCAGCATGATTTTTTCGTCCTCGAGCCGCGGGAAGGGGGTAGCTTGTTTGAGTCCTTGACCATTGTCTTCGCAGCAGACACACCGGTCTCTATTGTGCTTCGCGACAGCCTAGGCCAACGCACCCAAATCGAGTTGACGGATGTGAATCGCAATCACCAGATACCGAGTGCGACATTTACATTGATACCGCCGGTGGGTGCGGACGTCATTGATGACCGCTAATTGCAGGTTGGTTTGAACTGATGTCATTATTCGAGCAACCGCCGGTGTATCAGCCGCTTGCAGCCAAAATGCGTCCCCGCAACCT
>JABMOJ010000515.1 GCA_013204195.1 SAR86 cluster bacterium | reverse complement strand
GTCCATGGGCGCGCGGGTGATCGCACAGTACGCTGTCATGGGCGGCTATGATTTTGTCAATATTATTGAGGCACCGACTAATGAGGTCATGGCCAGGCTCGCCGTTGAATTAGGTTCTCGAGGGTCTATCAAAATCACGACCTTGCCAGCGATCAGTGTTGATGATTTTGTCGGCATTCTTTCAGGGCAAGCGCCAGGCGGGGATTAGCCCATGCCAGCTTACGTGCTGCTATCCAAGCTAAGCACCGACGGGATGCGCCAGATACTAGCGGAACCGGACAAGCTTCGAGGCGTGCGGCGGATACTCGAGGAATACGAGGCCAATATTCTCGAGGACTACCATCTGCTGGGTATGTACGATCACTGTACTGTGTTTGAAGTCTCCGATAACTTTCGAGCACAGAAGGCGATCCTCCATGAAGAGCTTACCAGCGCGCCAGATACCATGCTGTTAGCCGCCATCGACTTCCCCCTGTTTGAGCGCATGGTCAAACAGGAGATTCGTACTGATGGCCCACACCGCTGGCAGGTCAAGTGGTGGGCTAAACTGACTCGCCTCGCGTTTCGCTGGTATCACTATTCCAAACACATGTGGCGTTATGCGAAGCCGTTTACAGTCACGGGCATGGAGAATTTTAAAACCGTTAAGGGGCCCTGCATCACAGTGGCGAATCACAGTAGCCATTTGGATGCCATCGCCCTGTATCACTGCCTACCACAACGGCTGAAGTGGAATATCTATTTTGGCGCTGCCGCCGATCGCTGGTTTCTGAAAAATGGTGGTGGGCGCAAGGAGTTGGCACTGCAACCTTGGTATAATTCGCTGATTGGCGGTAATTTCCCAATTCGTCGAGGCGGCGGATCGGCGACCCTGGACTATAGTAAATGGCTGTTGCAGCAAGGGGCTAATTTGGCCATTTTCCCCGAGGGCACACGCTCCACCAGTCGCAAACTGTCCCGCTTTAAACATGGCGTGTCGATTCTGGCCTTGGATTGCAACGTGCCCGTTGTGCCCGTGTATTTAACGGGGCTCTCTCAGCTTCGCCCGAAAGGGTCTCGAGAAGTGTCGGCCGGACCTGTGACTGCCAATATTCAACCGGCGATTTACTTTGCGGAAGGGACCACGATTCCTGAAGCAACCCGGATCATTTACGATGCATTGAACGACGTCCACCAACGAGTCCTAACCCATGGACCACGCGCGGCACGATGGGATTATGTCAGCGTGGCGGATGCGGACAGCACGGAAATTAAAACCACTGGCGAGTAGCAGAGCTAGATTAAGCCTCGTTGGCACCTGACTCGTTGGCGGGAAACAGTCTATCGAGCCAGCGTAGGACATCCTCCATGACCTCGTCACGGTTCGGCGCATTCAGCATCTCATGCCGACCCTCGGGGTAAAATTTAGTCTGCATCTGCAGACCGGCTTTGGCATATTGGTTCAGCAAGCGGTTTAGATCAGCCATCTGGTTGTGCACTGGGTCATCGCTGCCCGAGAACAGATACAGCGGCAGGCTTGCGGGTATCTTCTCTACATGTTGCTGAGCTTGAGTCCAGGCGGCGCCTTTGAAAATATCCAACAGACTGGCAGGGAAGGGCACAAAGCCGCATAGAGGATCATCCATATATGCTCTGACTTGCGCGCTATCCCGGCTTAGCCATTCAAATCCGGTGGGTTCAGCCGTCGCGGCCGCAAACGCCTTATTGGCATTGCCGAATACCAGTTTTTGCAGGACTGAACTCTCTAGCAAGGGGCCGAGTCGCCAGGCCTCAAAGCGACAGATCTGGCGTACGAGCCAGGACAGCAATGGGTGAGCAAAACCGGGGCTGCCAGAGATGATAACGCCATCGAGACTGGCGCCATAGCGGGCAATATATTGCTCGGTTAGCATCGAGCCCATACTGTGGCCGAACAGGACCCTGGGCACACCGGGGTAATCCTTGGCATATTGTTGGTTCATCTCGTGCAAATCTAAAAGCGTTCTATTCCAGCCATCGATGCCGAAATCCCCCAGCACCGTGGCGGTCTCGCCGTGGCCACGGTGATCATTGATATAGACCGCATAGCCTGCGGCATTGAGCTGCTGCGCAGTCCACTCATAACGGCCGCCGTGCTCGCCCATGCCATGGGCGATATGGATGATCCCGCGGGGTTTTGCTGCAGGCAACGAGTAATAACAATGCACCGGGTGGTTGTCACTGGCGGTAAAGGTCAGGGTGTCGAGGGACATAGGCTTATGACTCTGATTGAGCGCGGGCTTAACGCTAGTTCAAATTTGGTTTCCGGCGGTTAGCTCAAGGCTGTTCAAGGCTGCGCAAGGCTGTTCAAGGCTGCTCAAGGCTGCTCAAGACTGCTCAAGACAGCTCAAGACTGCTCAAGGCTGCTCAAGGCGCACCGGTACGCAGAATTCTGTCGATGGCCTGAGCCACACCATCCTCGGTATTGGCCGCGGTGACTACAGTCGCAGCGGCTTTGACCGCATCGCTGGCTTGACCCATGGCAACCGATGCACCACTGACTTTAAACATCTCAATATCATTCTCGGCGTCGCCAAAGGTAATCACCTGCGCGGGTTGAATTCCCAAATGCTGGCAGCTGGCCAGCAACGCTTCGCCCTTGTTGGCGGCTTTAGCGGTGATCGTGATGATGATCTTGCCGTTCGGTCCGATGGAGTCATAGACGTTAACCTGGTCAGCATAACGCAACTTTAAATCACCCTTAATAATTTCATTGATGGCCGACCCCTGAATAGCCGCAATGCGAGGCGCCGCGTGCGCGGTGGTCGAGAGTTGCGGTACCCAACGCATCTCCGGCGACAAAAGCCCTTGATTGGGCTCGCCGTCGAGTTTCAACAGGACCTCATCAGCGACCGTTACCGTCGCGACACAACGCTGCTCGTTGCACAAAGCATACAGTTCAGCGACGAATGCCGCTGGTAGCCGATGATCAAAAATATCCCGCTGACTGTCAGGCAGATAAACCTGTGCACCGCTGCAAGCGATGATGGGTTGCGCCAGGCCTATTTGGTCGGCAATACGTTGGGCCATATGCCGCCAGCGGGCGGTGGCGATAATGATCGCTAATCCCGCGGCATGGGCCGCCGCCACGGCGTCTCGATTGCGCGCGGAGAGGTCTTCGCCGACTAAAAGCGTGCCATCGAGGTCGATCGCCAAGGCTGTATAGGACATAGAAATACCGGATACTGGACAAGTTGGGTTAACGCTAGCATGATCAAATCCATTAGGCTATCGCAGGCCAGCCTGGCACCAGAATCAATAGCAAGGGAGTGACGATGAAACAAGCCGCATGGCTGGCACAAGTGGTGGAAGAGGCGCTAGAACCTGACTTGCCGATTTGTGATCCGCACCATCATCTTTGGGATCATCCAGGCAGTCGTTACCTGTTGGACGAAATTCTGCAGGATACCAACAGTGGCCATAATGTGGTCAGCACCGTGTTCGTCGAATGCGGCTCCATGTATCGCGCCAGCGGCTAACGCCAGCTGCGACCCGTGGGTGAAACTGAGTTTGTTCAGGGAGTCGCGGCCATGAGTGCCAGCGGCCAGTATGGGCCCACTCGAGTCGCCAGCGGCATCGTCAGTCACGCCGATCTGAGCCTTGGACGCGAAGTCAAGACAGTGCTCGAAGCGCATATGGCCGCCAGCCCCAATCGCTTTCGCGGCATTCGACACGCGACCGGCTGGCATGAATCCGACGCGATTCGTAACTCCCATAGTAATCCACCAGCAGGACTGATGCTGGATGCTACGTTTCGAGAAGGTTTCAGTCAGCTGAGTCCGCTGGGCTTATCCTTTGATGCTTGGTTTTATCATCAGCAGATGGCTGAGTTTGTGGATCTCGCGCGGGCTTTTCCGGAGACCACCATTATTCTCGATCATTTCGGCGGGCCTCTGGGCATCGGCCCCTATGCGGGACAGCAGCGCGAAGTTTTTGCCGCTTGGCGAGACAGTATTTCGGCATTGGCAGACTGTCCTAATGTCCACTTCAAACTGGGTGGTATCAATATGAAGGTGAATGGCTTTCTCTGGCACCAAAGGGCATTGCCACCAAGTTCTGATGAGCTTGTGGACGCCACTGGCGCCTACTATGAGCACTGCCTGGAGATCTTTGGTGCCCAGCGCTGCATGTTCGAAAGTAATTTCCCCGTGGATAAGGACTCCTGTTCCTATCAGGCACTCTGGAACGCGTTTAAGAAGCTCTCGCGTAGTCTTTCTGCTAACGATCGGGCCGCCTTATTCCACGATACAGCAACTCGAGTCTACCGTTTATGAGTCTCACACCCGTGAAACGTCGTTGGTTGTTAACCCGCATTGTCCAAGGTTTTACTGTAACCGGCCTGGGTTTTTTAACTTATCCTTTCCTGAAGTCTTGGATACCCGCGTTTTCTGAGGATACCAGTCTCGATGTTTCCCTCGAGGCGCTGGCACCGGGTGAGTCGCGCTTGGTGCGTTGGCGCGGTCGTAATCTGTTTGTCCAACGGCGGTCTCGAGAGATGCTTCGCAGTCTAGAAGCCTCTGAGCTGGCCCTAAAGGATCCAACCTCTCTTGACTCGTCTCAGCCGGCATTTGCGGCAAACAACTTCAGATCTCTGCGTCCGGAAGTCTTTGTGACCTACAGTAACTGTACCCATTTGGGTTGCGAGGTCAGCGCCGTCAATAAAGACGGGATTGGCTTCAAATGCCCATGCCATCAGAGTGACTATGATCTGGCGGGTCGCGTGTTGGTCGATGCTGCGGCGCCGACCAATCTGGAAATCCCGCACTATCAGTTTGTCTCAGGCAATATCATTCGGTTGAAGCTTGCCGATGACACCCAGGTTTAACGCCGATGAAGCATCTGCTGATTGTCTTTCACAGCAAGGATGGCACCACCGGCAAGATGGCAGAGGCCGTCGCCAGGGGCTGTGAGCACCCGGATATCGAGATTGAGATCCGCTTACGAGTTGCCCATGCTGCGGACGTCGATGATCTTTTATGGGCGGATGGATTGATTCTGGGCACCCCGGAAAATTTTGGCTACATGTCCGGTGCCATGAAAGATTTTTTTGATCGCACTTTTTATCCTGCCGAGGGTAAGGTCGAAGGCTTGCCCTACTGCATTTTCATCAGTGCATCTAATGATGGCACCGGGGCGCTCACCAGTATTCGGCGAATCGCCAGCGGCTTTCCCTTCAAAGAGGTGCAGGAACCCATCATTTCCCGTGGCAACGTGACGCCCGAAACCCTGGTGCAGTGTGAAGAATTTGGCCTGTATATGGCTGCCGGCATCGAATCCGGCATTTTCTAGTCAGGCTTTCAGCCCGCAACCGCATCGAAGATCAGATGGATTCGGCGATTACGTTTGCCTTTGTTCTCTATTTTAGACACGCGTACCGGACCTATTTCAGCAGTGTTACGTATGTGCGTACCACCACAAGGCTGGTAATCAACACTCTCGATGCGCACCATACGAATGCTACCTGAGCCCCTAGGTGGCTGAACTGACATGGTTCTGACCAGGCCAGGATTAGCATCCAACGCCGCATCATCAATGGTTTCCAGGCTGATCGCCTTGGCCCCGTGAATTAATTCGTTGAGGCCTGCGGTCAACGTATCTTTATCGAGTTGCAGATCGCCTATATCAAAATCGAGCCGGCTTTTGTCAGCACCTACTGAACCACCGGTGACGGGTGCCGGTATCAAAGAGCCCAGCAGATGTAGGCAGGTGTGCATTCGCATATGCCGGTAGCGCCGATCCCAGTCGAGGGTCATGCTTATCATGTCACCGACTTGCAGCGAGTGGTCAGCGTTGTCGATGAGATGGCAGATACTAGTCGGCGCTTCACCCTTGCGGGTATCCAGCACTCGGTACTGCACGTCGCTTGCCTGCGAGGCGGGCTGGACCGAGCCGGTATCGCCAGGTTGACCACCACCCTCGGGGTAAAACAGGGTTTGGTCAAATTCCACCCAGGCCCCATCAACTGCCGTCACCTTGGCATTCAAGGTTTGTAAATAAGTGTCTGAATAGAAAATTTTTGCGGTCATTGTTCTTCCACACGATGGCAATTGAAACGGTAATGTATCATGAAAAAATGCAATTGAGAGCGCAGGAGCAGCGTAGATGAAATTATTCGATCTGAAGGGAAAAACAGCCATTGTCACCGGTGGTAATGGCGGGATTGGACTCGGCATTGCCCGCGGCCTTTCAGAGGCCGGCGCCAACCTAGTCATCGTCGGCCGCAATGTACAGAAAAACCAGAAGGCCGTGGCTAGCCTGCGGGCTGAAAACCGTTCCTGTCTGGGACTGGCTTGTGATGTGAGTCTGAAAGAGGATATTGATCGTTGTATTGAAGACACCCTGACGGAATTTGGTCGCATCGATATTCTGGTCAACAACGCCGGCGTCTCTGGTGGTGGCGCGCCAGAGAAATTACAGGATGAGGTCTGGGATGAAGTACTGGATATCAACTTGAAGTCAGTCTTGAAATTTTCTCAGGCGGTTTATCCGCACCTAAAGAGTGCAGGCGGCGGCAAGATCATTAATATTGGGTCCATGTATTCTATCTTCGGATCGCCCACCGTATCACCCTATGCGGCCAGTAAGGGTGGCGTCATTCAGCTCACCAAATCCTTGGCCGTCGCGTGGGCGCGCCACAATATTCAGGTCAATGCGCTGCTGCCAGGCTGGATTAGCACCGAGATGACGGCGCCGGCCATGGACAACAAGGCTTTTTATGAACTGATTATTGCACGTACGCCGGTTGCCCGCTTCGGCAAACCCGAGGAACTAGCCGGGGCGGCGGTGTTTCTGGCCTCAGCCGCATCAGATTTTGTCACCGGGATTTCCTTGCCGGTGGATGGCGGTTACAGCGTCACTTAACGCTTAACTGTCCTGAGGGAAGCCCTGGGACAACTTGTCTGAATTGATGTTATCTAAGGGATAAATCGGTCGGCGAACATGGCGGAATTTGAGCTGATCATAATCTGAGGTGCACACGCCGAGCCCCGCACATTCGATAAGTTCTTTAGCGATCGGCTTAAATGTTGCGCGGTAATGTATTCGACTCTTCAACATCAGAAAGCGTTTTTTCAACGGATCAATGCCCAAGCTCGTGAAGCAACCCAGATCGTAGGGTTCAAAATGACGGCTAATCACGATAATTTGAACGTTGCCGGTGTCGAGCACCACAGTGGCGCCCATATTGATCGCCGACCCAGTGCCCATCGGGCCGGAAACGACGAACTTGCCATCTGAGATCAGTCGAACCCGACCGCTGACAGTGAGAGGGCGACTTTGTTGAGCCAGCGCATCCAGATGAAACCGGGCACCCAGGTTCACCGTCGCGTCCTGTCCCACCCCGACGGCTATCAGTTCAGCCACTGCGATGGGATCATAAATGGCAAAGACGGCCACATCTTCCAGGCCCTGACGGAGTATTTCCCGCAGCACCTCAGTCGTGTCCATGGTGCCGCCAGAGGCGGTATTATCATAGTGATCGAGCAGTATCACTGGGCCGTCACCCGACGCATTCGCAGCCGTCTCGGCGGCGGCGACGGCGTCAGGCAAGGGGGTCACTTGATAAACAAATGCGGCACGCTGAGCCCAAGCCATCTCAAGCAATTCATCGCGTAAGGCTTCTGCCAGTGCTGGGTCATTATCTGTTGTTACCACCACGCTGAGGCCCGCGTTGTATATATCGGCGTGGGGGAAACCCGTAAACAGGCTCACCGCTACCGCGTCACCGGCCTCCATCTCAACGACCCGTTGTTGCAGGGCTTTGTTGGGCATGTCATCGGTGCCTTGGCGCATAACATGGGGCAACATAGGACAATTCCCCCAGCGGGTAACCGGCTGTATTTCACCGCGCATAAAAGCCAGCAGGGCGCGCGCTGCGCGCTCACCGGTTTGAAACATATCGATATGCGGGTAGGTCTGAAAGCCAGTAATAATTGTCGAGTTATCGACCATAGCTGGATAGACATTGGCATGCATGTCGAGCGCCACGCCGATGGGCATATCAGGATAGAGCTGGCGCAAGCGGGTTAGTAGGGTACCTTCACCATCCTCTAGCGTCTCGGTGACCATGGCACCGTGCAATTCCAGCAGAACGCCATCACAACCCGCAGCTTGCTCACAGATCAGGTTACAGATGTACTCATAGGCACCGTCATCAACGGGACCCGATGGGGGCGCGCCGGCGGCAATCGGCGTCACGATTTCAGCGCCGGCCGCCTGCGCGACGGCCAACATTCCACCCATCGCCAGCGCTCGACCACTGATCTCGAAAAGTGCCTCATCACCTTCTGGAGGGGCCGCGCCATTGCCGAACCGCGTCAATGGCGTTGGGACCGGAGAAAAGGTGTTGGTTTCGTGGCTCATCATCGCAATCAGTAATTTCATCGGCTTGACTCTTGGTTAGGGCGCTGTAACGATAGTGGACTGATTTGATGCAATCGGCCAGTCCAAGCAAGCCATTTAAGCTGAGTTTACACCTGAATTGGGTTAAGTTTGTGTCAATGTTCACGGTAGGAGTACCTCATGAAACTACATAGTCCGCTCTGCGATCTTTTTGGTATTGAATACCCCATTGTTCTTGCCGGGATGGGTGGGGCCAGCACCCCGGAACTTGCCGCTGCAGTCTCTAATGCCGGTGGTCTCGGTGTCCTCGGTGCCGCAGCCTGTCAGCCAGAACAGTTACGGGAATGGATTCAACGGACTCGTGCCCTGACCGATAAACCCTTTGGCGTCGACACATTAC
>JABMOJ010000514.1 GCA_013204195.1 SAR86 cluster bacterium | reverse complement strand
GAGCCCATAAGCGTTATTTATGGCCGCTCAAACAGTGATCGGGCCACATATGGCAAGGCGGCCCGCAAAGAGGACATTCATCTCATGGCCTGGATCGCACGATACGCGACTAGACACCCGAATGCAATAAGCGACCTACTCGCAATCAGTGCCAATCAAGTTAAGCGGCAGTGGCTGCAAAAGACCAGTAGACAGAAATCAGTTGAGGAAGACTGGCGGGTTCGAAAGTAACACGATTGATCAACCTGGCAGTGCTGATCAGTTGGGAGCTTACGCAATAGCGAGCTTGGTGTTCGGTACTAAACAGGATTAATGATGGGCACAAGCTCAAGGATTTCGACGACGTGCCCGCCCAATCACTTTTGCCTCTTAATTGGAATCTCCCTAATTGGACTATTTGCGCCAGTAGGTTTCGTGATACAGATCCTTTAACAACTTGGCTACTCCCCCAGTGACCTTCAAAGTTATCAACTCAAAGCTTGGCAGTTGGTAACAATTACTATTCAATGCTGACGCAATAGTGGGGTCGAGGAAGCGAAACTACCGTTCAATACTTAGTGTTCTCGTTTTGCAGGTTTCTTCTCTCGGCTAAGGAACACGCCCGCGGTTACCACCGCCAAAATAAGCAGGGTCCCGGTAACGGTCGGGCTAATCCACTGATTTCTTGGCTCAGTAAGGCCCGTTACGAGATAGGCAATCAGAATTGCCAGCGGGCCCGCCAGGCCGCGCTTGGCTGCCAGAAAAGTGACAACTAGTCCGACGGCGACTGCACCAAATTGAGTAATAAAACCTAGCAATCCATATCGCGCAAGCTCGTCAACGTAGAGGCTGTGAGCGTGCCCGAACTGCTCGGTAATCCCTCCGCTCACGGCGATCCCTGAGGTGCCGATTCCCACGAAGGGTGCCGATTCCCACAGATCCATAAACGCCGGCCAGAAATAATCCCGGCCCGTTGACCCTGCCGACCGCGAGTACATGAAAATGGCACCAAACAGAAGTGCACCGATCCCACCTGAGACCCGAATCCAACGGGGGATTCTGGCGATTCGACCGTGCTGGGCAAACATGACCATAATTACGATGGCGGCAATCACAGCGCCTATCGATGCTCGCCCGCTTGTAACCAGAAGAGTAAATGAACCAACCGCAAGAAAAACCCAACTGGCTCTTGTCCAATAAGCCAGTGCGATCACGATCAGGAACGCGCCCATCATGGCCGTATCACCATTGTGGCCAAAAGGTCCCGGCCAGCGACCATCTATTCCCAAAAGATCATTGATGGGCAGGAAGTAGCGCTCCTCATCAAAAGTAATGACACCTAGCGATTGGGTTTTAATGGCTAAAACACCAGACATTTCCAACACCCGCGTTAGCGCGAGGATAAAAGTTGTCGCCCAAGCAAAAGCCAGGATCGCGACCCACGCTTCCCACCACAAGGGTGGTTTCAGCCAAATCATCACCAAAATGGGTACATACAACAGTGCCGTGTAGTTAAAAGCGTCTCCGTGCAGGCGGTACAAAAGCCAGTGAGCGACCCACGCAACGGCCATTAACGCCAAGAATCCGAGGAGCAACCCATGGACTCTGTCAGGGCTATTGACCCCAAGCCACGACACCACTGCAATCAGGAATACTAAAAAATAGACCACAATATTTGCTGGCTGGCCCCGGTAAATGGGCTCCTCGAACCAAAGATAATTCGAGAATTGAGATAGGACCATCCCCACGGCCAACACGCTGAGGTAAATAGATGCCGGTTGCGATCGAAACTTTTGCTTCAACTCGCTGGTACCCACCTCCTCACCTTAGTACTATCGAAACTATTCCCTGAAAGCTGCATTACGCCGATAAAGCCAAGTGGGACCTAGACTGAGTACAACCGGCGGGAAATGGGAGCAGTTTTGTCTGAACAAATTGATCAGGGGCGCTTGGAGGCGTCCGAGCTCCTGAGCTATCAACAGCGTTACCAGTCCTCGATTGGCAGCGCCGACAGCACTTCGACGAGTGAATCCGTCCGCGTCATGTCACCTTTCCGCAACCGTCTAATTGCCACCGATTCCTTCATGATCGTCCTTGCTTTAGGTGTTGGCCTTCTCATCAGTTCACGTGCATCAGCTTGGGCGATCGACCCAACTCTCGCAATTTACGGCACCCCCATAGCGGTTGGTCTACTTTGGCTCCTACTGCTGCTGACTAGAGGGTCCTACGACCTCCGAGTCATTGGCCTGGGGACCCAGGAGGTGCGACGAGCCGTATCTGCCACGCTAGTGCTTTTCGCCACGGTCGCGGGGCTCAGCTACCTGATTCGCGCTGATATTTCTCGAGCCTACGCCTTCATATCATTGCCTCTGGGAATTTTACTGATCGGTTTCTCCCGGTTTGGTTGGCGTCAGTGGCTCTACCGGCAGCGAGCTTCCGGAAATTTTCTATCCAAGATTATTGTGATTGGTTCAGCCAGAACTAGCCAGAAATTGACCGACAAACTCAAGCAAGAAAGTTACGCCGGCTACGAAGTGGTAGATGAAGTAACCCTCCCAGCTTACCATGATTCTGATGACGAGGCTGAACTCAATAGTTGGCTTGAAGGGGTTGATCAGATCATCAGGAAACACTCGGCTTCAGCGATTGCGATCGATCCCGGTGATGATGCGCCCTACGAAGTTATCCGCCAACTTTCCTGGCGCCTTGAAGGGCGAAATATTGATTTACTTATTTCACCAGGATCACTCGATGTTGCCGGGCCACGCCTAAGCGTCCGCCCCGCCGCCGGGCTCCCCCTGCTACACCTCGACGAAGCAGTTCTTTCCCGGCCTCAGCAGGCGTCGAAACGCACGCTGGACATTATTGGATCGCTATTCGCGATCATCCTTCTGAGCCCGTTTATGCTGGTGTGTGCTCTAGGCGTGCGATTGACATCGCGTGGACCAGTGATCTATAGACAACAAAGAGTGGGCCGTGCCGGTGAGACATTTACCATGCTTAAGTTCCGCACCATGCACAACCACGCTGATCAGCTTAGGCAAGAGTTGCGTGAACAACATGAACTGAATGACCCAATGTTTAAGCTAGTAAACGATACTCGCATCACCAAAGTTGGCGGTTTTTTACGCAGATGGTCACTTGATGAAACACCACAGCTCTTTAACGTTCTCGGAGGCTCCATGAGCCTTGTTGGCCCCAGGCCCCACCCACTTGACGACGTAGACCGATACCAAGCAGAAGCTTTCCGCCGACTTGCGCTCAAACCCGGCATGACCGGACTCTGGCAAGTCGAAGGCCGTTCAGACCTCGCATGGGATCAGGCCTTACAACTCGACCTGCATTACATCGAAAAGTGGTCTTTGGAATCAGATGTGTACCTACTAGCGAGAACCACCGGGGCCGTTCTGCAACGAAGAGGAGCAGCGTAGCGAATTTGTCTCGATTCATTCGCAATAGTCTTTTATGATCCAAGTGGAATGTGTGTTGATGACGCAAGAGATTTCAAAGACCTCCGGACCGAAGGCGGCAAACTCGAACGCCTCGTTTCTGATGCTGAGTTTGACAGGATGATGCCTAGAGAGATTGCTAAGAG
>JABMOJ010000513.1 GCA_013204195.1 SAR86 cluster bacterium | reverse complement strand
TTCCAGAACCCAGACAAGCGCTTGCTGTACGATTTTGTCCTCAAGGGAAGTGATCCCAATCGGTCGTTCCTCGCCGTCATCCTTAGGTACCCAGACCCGTTTTACTGGTTGCGGTCGATATCGGTTGCCATGTAAACGATCGCATAGATCTTTGAGCTTTGGCGCTAGTTGCTCGCCATAGCTCTTCCAGTCCAGACCATCAACGCCCGTCGCCGCCTTGCGATTCAAGGCACGATAGGCTCGCTCAAGCATAGCTTCCGTGATCGGATGCAATAGGTTGTTGAAACGCAATCGACTGTCCTGCTTTGCCGCTGCATGTAGCCGAGCCAATACCGGAAACGCTGCTGCTATGCTCGGTGTCATAGTCACGTCGGTCTAACTCAACTTTCTCTCTGCCAAGACACTTCGCTCCACCCACTCCGCTGTAGTACTCACAACACGGTTTTCGCTACATTGTTCATGGGCTTCCTCACTACTATTATCTTGTCCGACTTCCTGCTGCCGTTTTCTGGGCTTCGATAAACACTTCCCCAGAACGACCAATGGCGTAGACCATTGGTCAACAACAGGACCCCGGGAGCCCGTATGCCCCGAGTTCCGTACAAAAGACATCCATACATGCACAAGGTCTACGACTCCGGAGAACCGCCAACAAACTCACTCTAACGCTTGTTGGGCGTATTGCTTTCCCCATCACACAACAAGGTCTGCATTCTCAAAGGGTGATTTCGGAGCTCAATACTGAGCCTGCATGTTCCTCTGTCAACGCTTAACCTCTGGCCTTACGACCAGCGGCCCATGACTCGAGGTCTCAGCGGGTAGTTAACCCTTGCTGAGTAGCGGGCTTTCACCTCCAATCTTCTGCCGATTTAGCTCGGCGCTCTGTGTGTCCCACCGTGCTCGCTGCAATGCTCGCAGTTGTAAAACCAAGGAGCTTAAGCTTCAAACATTGGCTGCAAATATGGTTGGCTTGCAGCAAAGATACCCGCTGGTGCGCAACATGGACTATCTTGCATTGCTTCAATTGATGAGCCAACGACGTGTTGGAAACAGACCAGGCCGGATCGAACCAAGAGCGGTGAAAAAAAGGCCGAAGGCATATCCACTACTGAGGAAACCAAGAGACGAGGCACGATGGATTGTGCTTAAGTTTGGGCATCCTAAGAAGCTTGAGTAAGTGCCATTCGGGTCAGAGTAAAATCGAAATAGACGGTTCGCCAATATCTGTCTACAAGAAGATTATGAAAGCCTACTGATACTAATAATGAGCAATATGTTACAAACAAACCACAATCTAACCACAAACGAAGCGCTAATTTGAATTATGCTGCGGGGTCAATAATTTGAGTAATTTTGTAAGTGTCAGTTTTTCATCGAAATGGGTGCTCAGGGCGACTAATGAGGCTAGTGCAACTCATTGGCGTTTCTATATTGTTAGTTACCAGTGTTCTGGCCGTTGCCTATGGGCGACTCGCGGTGATTTGGCTGCTGCTTCTAGGACTTACGCTGATTTTTATTAGGATGATCATCTCTCTGCGTCAGAGGCTAAGTTCGCAGGCTGTCTTTTCCATTTGTGTCAATCGACTGATTGCACAGAGCGCTCAGGTCGCGCTGGTTTATGACTCTAAAGGTAAGTTGCTGTTATCTAGTGATGGCGCTAAACAGATATTGAAACTATCGGGTCAAACGCCGCTGGGCGAAATGTATTCTCCTTTTGCAATGCCAGACTCACCCTTGAGCCCGGATGGCTGCGCGTTACGTAAAGCGATAAAAGCCGGGCGATCTATAGAAGCGGCTCGCGCAACAATTTGGCCTGAGAAGACTGTGGGGAGGCCGGCGACCTTCAGTTTAAGCTCTTTTCAGGCGGGTGATGTTGAACGTTGGCTGCTAGTCCTTCAACCGGAGACTCTGGGTTACGAGAGCATTGAGAATACCGAGGAAACTTCAGAACAGTCATCGTTAATACCGGACGCTTTTGAGATCAGTCGAGATCTCATTGAGGATATATCTCAGATTAACTTTGAAGATAGCACAAATACAACGCCTGTTTTTGAGAAAGTGCTGGAAAGGTTTCTTCTCGCTTCTGATAGTGAATACGGGTTTATCGGGCGGGTTAGCAGAGAAGCCGGGGCGCCTCCATTTCTTACCACACTCGCGATCACAGATATATCGTGGGATATAGCCTCGCGCGAGGTTTACCAGACCACCGGTATGGTTTTCAGTAATCTTGATACCCTTTTTGGTCAGGTGATTACCTCGGAGCAGGTGGTTGTTAGCAATTCGCCTGCCAGCGATGAACGAGCGGCGGGCGTGCCGCCGGGGCACCCCGCTTTAAACAGCTTTCTAGGTATCCCGCTGATAGTGGGTGGTTCCATGATCGGCATGGTTGGCCTCGCTAACAGAAAAGGTGGGTATGACACGTCTTTAAGCGATAGTTTACAAATTTTTATCGACTTGGCGGCGCAACTCACTCACTTTTTCAGTTTACAGATCGTGTACAAGGAACTGGGAAAGAAGTATCAAAACCTGTTTGATGAGGGGCCGGTGATGTACGTCATCACCGAATCCAGAGGTGGCGAGCCGTTCATCGCAGACTGTAATCAGTACTTCTGCGATAAGTTGCAATAGGAGCGTAGCGCATTGCTGGGACGACCGCTAAGAGAGCTCTACGATCAGGAATCACAGGAGGCGCTCAGTGGTGAGTACGCAGAGGCCTGCGACAAATGTATTCCGGGGGTGGATAGAACGCTTGTTACTCAAGATGGTAGAACGATTCAAACAAAACTATTCGCTATGCCTTACTCCTTCGGTCAGCTACACGGCACGCGATCAGGTTACTTAGATGTAACCGCTGAAAAAAGGGCCGAGACTGAAGCATCGCTGGCTACCCAAGCAATTTTTGAGTTACTTGATACTCTTCACCTCGCTTTGATGGTCGTCGATCGAAAAGGTCAGCTCCTGGCGCGGAATCTGGGCACCGAGAAACTGTTTGGTCATTCTATTGATTCAATCATAGAACTTGCGGAATCTAACGAGACTGTTCGTGACATGTTTCAGATGACGATCCGAAAAAAGGAGCCGGTTTCAAAGGTGTTGAAGTTCGAAGGTCCGTCGGATCGCATGATCGATATCTCACTGAGTGCCTGGCCTATCGAAAACCATTCCAAGGAAGTGACACGCGTTTTGTTCGTCGGTCGGAGGATGACCAGTCTAATGCGGGCTGAATCCCGTAGTGCTGCGCTTGCATTGGAGTTTCAGCAGTTTGTGGAAAATGCGAATGCTCCCATTTTTGGGATCGACCATGAGGGTCAAGTAAATGAATGGAACCGGATGACGGAATTATTAACCGGGTTCAGCAAGGTAGAAGTTATCGGTAAGAATGTTACGAGGGAATTTTTATCTGGCGATGAAAGGTCGTCATTCGAAGTCGTCTTAAAAAACGCACTGGAAGGTCAAGCATCTTCTATATTTGAGAGTTCTTTCCGTACTCGATCGGATAAGCCTCTAAGGCTATTGTTAAATTCGACAAGCAGGCTCGATACTCAGGGCCAGATTGTCGGCGTGTTGGTGTTCGGTCAGGATGTTACCCAGATGAGGGAGAATGAACGGCGCTTGAATGAAGCGCAACGCCTGGAAGCCCTGGGTCAGTTGACCGGTGGTATAGCACATGACTTTAATAATCTTTTAGCTATCATCCAAGGAAATCTTAGTCTCATTCAACATTCAGTTTCACCCATGTCAGAAGATGTGGAGGTCAGTCTGGCTGACGCGCAGTCGGCGACTAGCGACGGCGAAAGATTAATCAAACAATTACTCGGGTTTGCGAAACAGCAGCCACTTGAATCTAAAGCGATTTCTTTGGATGCGGCAATAGACAAAGCGCTCAGTATGTTCGTGAGGAGCACTCCAGCACCGTTACAAACTACGTTTCAGTCCGCCAAAAGCACGCTTTGCGTCACGGTGGACCCCGTGATGTTGGAGAGTGCACTGCTGAATCTGTTTATTAACGCGCGGGATGCGCTATCGGCTACCGGCACTCTAGACATAAATACTTTTCCTAGGGTGATCGCAGAGGATGAATATTCCGCCCTAGAACCCGGCCGATATGTAGATATTGTTATCGCCGACAACGGGAGTGGTATAGATAAGAATATCTTAGATAGGGTTTGTGAGCCATTTTTTTCTACAAAGGGCCCGGACAAAGGCAGTGGTCTTGGCCTTTCAATGGCGCGGAATTTTGTTGTGCAATCGAAAGGTGGAATGGAGATTGACAGTGTTCTTGGTGAGGGTACAACCGTCACACTAACTTTACCTGTCGCAGAAACATCGGCCCCCGAAGAGACTGAGCCCCCCCAAAAGCCTCAAAAAGTGCTTATCGTTGATGATGAAGAGCGTGTTCGGCGCATGGCTGGTCGGTTACTCCATTCATTCGGATATGATTTCATCGCAGTTGGAAATGCAGAAGATGCCCTTCTAGCCCTTTCAATGACGCCTGATGTCGAGCTGGTATTTAGCGATATTATGATGCCTGGCAGCATGAACGGCAAAGAACTTGCACGTCACATCGAGGCTAGTTATCCCGCAATTAATGTACTCCTGACCACGGGGTTCGATGACGCGAACTTTGATGATGGCGGCTCTACATTCCCCATTCTTGCCAAACCATACTCCGCTGCAGATCTTAATGAGGCTATCGCAGCGCTTAGCGACCGCAATCAGAAGACCCAAAACGGGGAAGGAGTAACCAACCGTGGCGGGTGAACATATATTTATCGTTGAAGATGATGCGAGAGTCGCCAGGCTGCTCTCCGTTTATCTCGATCGGCAAGGCTACATTACCACTATTTGCCGCCGAGGCTGCGACATGCAGAAAGAGTTTGAAAAGCGGTTACCCAGCTGCGTGTTTCTGGATCTCAATCTTCCTGATACGCACGGCTATGATCTGATGGTGCAAATACGGGAGAAACATTCGGGTGTTGGCATAGTGATCATTAGCGGTGCCAGCGATTCCGTTGATCGAATCGTCAGCCTGGAAATGGGCGCTGACGATTTTATCGCCAAGCCGTTTGAGGAACGTGAGGTGCTTGCCCGCCTTCGGAGTGTTTTACGCCGGCTAGCTGCCTCAGGCATCGATCAGGAAACCCAAGATACCTTTGAGTTCGATCATTACAGGCTTGACCTGGCATCCTATAGGCTGTCTAAGCAGGGCGAAGAGGTCGATATTCCCAATCGTGAATTTATGTTATTGGCGTTACTTCTACAGTCCGCCAATCGGGTATTAACTCGCGACTTCATCCTTGACAGACTCGCCGGGAAAGATTGGCACACCGTCGACCGTAGCGTCGACGTGCTGATTGGCAAATTGCGTAACAAGCTCAAAGGTAGCCCAGCTATTCGGATAAAGACAATCCGTAGCGTTGGGTACATGCTCGTAGGGGATGTTAAGAAATGCTAAGTAGCGCCGGAGAAGAGAGTTTGTGCCCTAAAGTTTCTGAAGAGTCACAGAAGGACGTTGTTGCTCATAATGGTTTTTTAGCAGAGAGAGTAAAACAGTGCTAAGTCACGAAAAATTTTCGGGTCGACCAATACTATTCGTCGATGATGACCAACGTTGGCTTAAGCTGATTGAACGCTGGTTCGAGGATAGTTCCTATGAATGTGTCTTCGTTAACTCAGGTAAACAGGCGCTTGCAGAAATTGACAAGCAGAGTTTTGACGTTGTCGTCTCTGATATCAGTATGCCTGAGGTTTCCGGTATTGATTTGATGAACATGGTTAAGTTAAAACTCCCTAACGCAGCTCGAATTGTGATGTCAGGAAAAATGGACTTAGTAGGTTCCATAGAAGCGATAAATAAGGGTAGGGTTCTTCGGTATCTCGTTAAACCTTGCGATGGTAAGGCGCTTAAGCTGGCAGTGTATGAG
>JABMOJ010000512.1 GCA_013204195.1 SAR86 cluster bacterium | reverse complement strand
GGGATGATTATTCCGCAGGCTATTACGCTTATATCTGGGCCGAGGTGCTGGATGCTGATGGCTTTGAGGCCTTCAAGGAAAATGGCATCTTTGATCCAGCCACGGCGCTGTCATTTCGCCAAAATGTACTAGAACGTGGCGGTACCGCGGAGGCCATGAGCCTTTACCAGGCCTTTCGAGGTCGGGCGCCTGCCGTCGAGCCACTGCTGAAGAAGCGTGGCCTGTTGACGACCTCCGGCACCTGAGCCCTTACAGGGCTGGGCTTGACACTCTCATTCATCGGAAAACCACCCTATGAAAACACACAACTTTTTTCCGTTAATCGCACTTTCACTCTGTTTGCTAGCCGCCTGCGACGGCGGCAAGCATTCTGCAGAGCGCCTGGACAACTCGACGACCGCGCCGGCTATTCAGCGCCCGGTGTTTACTATCGACACCGACAAGGCCTTCGACCCCTCCGCGGTACCGGCATACACCGGCGACCACCAAACCATCTATGCCCATATCGATAGTGCCCTACCCGCGCATATTGGTGCCTTGCAACGCTGGTTGCGCCAACCTTCGATCAGCGCCCAGAACCAGGGCATTCAGGCGATGGCTGAGATGGTCCGGGATGATCTGGCCGACATCGGCTTTCAAGAAACTGCACTGATCCCTACTGACGGCCACCCCGGTGTGTGGGGATACTTTGACGCCGGCGCTGAAAAAACCTTGCTGGTCTACATGATGTATGACGTGCAACCGGTCAATCCCGATGATTGGGACAGCCCGCCGTTCGAAGCCAATATCATCGACCATGAGTATGGCAAAGTGATCATGGCCCGAGGCGCGGTGAATCAAAAAGGACCAGAACGCGCCTTTCTCAACGCCCTCGAATCCATCATTGCTGTCACCGGCACCTTGCCCGTGAACCTGATGATCGCCGCTGAAGGTGAAGAGGAGCTTGGCTCACCCCATTACCCCCAAATCGTTGATGCCTATGAAGCGCGAATGAGGCAGGCCGATGGCGTTCTGTTTCCCATGGCCGTGCAGCGTCCAGACGGCAATGCCAGCATGTTGCTGGGCGTCAAGGGCATCGTCTATTTTGAGCTTGAATCCCGTGGCGGCGCTTGGGGCGGACCCCAGACTGCCGAGATTCACGGCTCTTACAAGGCCATCGTCGACTCTCCAACTCTGCGTCTGATACAAGCCATTGCCAGTCTGACAACCGCCGATGGTAATACTATCTTGGTGCCCGGCTACTATGACGGCATTCGACCGCCAACCACCGAGGAGCAGGAATTGATCAACGGCGCCGCGGCACAATACGATGAGACCCGAATCCAGGCATCCCTTGGGGTGGCCCGCTGGATAGAC
The DNA here is from genome assembly GCA_013204195.1 of SAR86 cluster bacterium. GTDB lineage: Bacteria > Pseudomonadota > Gammaproteobacteria > Pseudomonadales > Azotimanducaceae > UBA4582. The sequence goes on along the minus strand of JABMOJ010000512.1, from coordinate 1,288 downwards.
GATATTCACGGCCGCGATGCGATCGTCGAATCGCTGTATCAACCGTCTCTGAACGTTGACGGTCTGTGGTCCGGTTATACCGGTGAAGGTACCAAGACCATTCTGCCCCACATTGCCACGGCAAAGATGGATTCACGTTTACCGGTGGGTATTGATCCCGACGAGGCGCTGACTAAGATCCGCAGCCATCTAGATGCCGGCGGCTTTCAGGACATCACCATTCGCAAACTATCAGGCTACCCCGCCGCCCAGACGTCCGTGGCAGCACCGTTGGTACAAGCAACAATCAGCGTCTACAACAAATATACCCAAGGTCTCGCGATTCAGCCGCGCATTCCTGGCAGCGCACCCTTCTACCAATTTACCGACCGCTTAGGTCTGCCGCTGGTGCCAGCAGGACTCGGCTACGGCAATGGTGCTCATGCGCCTAACGAGTTTTTTCTCGTTGAGCCGACACCCGGTAGCGCCGTCAAAGGTCTCGCCGATATAGAGAAGGCCTATGTCGATATGATCTATGCAGCGAGCGAGCAATAGTTACAAGGCATCAGCACCACAGATTCCTATTTGATCCAATTCGAGAATGAGCATTGTTATGAATGAACATATCGCCAACAAGGTTATCGTGATCACTGGCGCTGCCAGCGGTTTTGGCCGACTGGTCAGTATCAAAGCAGCAGCCCTAGGCGCACAGATGGTCTGTGCAGACATCGATCAGGCAGAGCTGGAAGTCACTCAAAATATGATAGCAGCAGCAGGCGGGAGCGTCACAAGCCTTGTCACCGATGTGACTCATCTCGAGCAGATGCAGGCGTTAGCGAACCACGCTATCGATCATTTTGGCCGTATCGACGTCTGGATTAACAACGCCGGCATTATGCCTCTCGCCTTCCATGCAGATCATGCCCTCGCCGCACCTGCCTGGAATCGTTGTATTGACATTAATTTCAAGGGTGTCATGCATGGCATCATGGCGGCGCACGATTATATGATCAATCAAGGACGGGGCCACATCATCAATCTCTCGTCCATCTATAGTAACTTCCCTGTCGTCGGCGCTGGTGTCTATGGCGCGACTAAAGCTGCGGTGAATTTCTTGTCCGATTCATTACGCGTGGAATCCCAAGGCAAAATCAAGGTCACCGTCGTCAAACCAACGGGCGTTCCAGCGACGGGACTTGGCGCCGGCATTATCAATCCGGCAGCCGTGATCGGCATTCTCGGCCAGAACGCCCCCGGCTATATGCAGCAGCGAGAAGCCATGCAAAACGGTGAGTTACCTGTTGAATAT
>JABMOJ010000511.1 GCA_013204195.1 SAR86 cluster bacterium | reverse complement strand
CTGATTAGTTTGCCGCCATAAAAGATGACGTCCGTATTCGAATTATCTTTTATCGGCGAATGTGGCAAGTTTTGATCAAAGGGGCCGGTTAGGCCGGGCCAGATGCTCCTTCCGGCCTTGTCTTCTTCGTTAAATTCAAATGTTCGAATCCACTTAGATGCGTAAGATGCTTTGCCATCCTTGAACCGGACGGCATTGAGCATGCCATCACCATCGTAGAAGTGATATTTTGATGCTGGTTTGAATCGTTGTGACGGGCCATTAACAACATACATACCGTACAAATCCGCTGGAATGGCGCCTTGCTCAACAACGAGATCGTCAGCGGCTAATTCGGTGTCAACGGGCGCAAAAAGGCCGTGTAAGTACGGATGATCAACCTCCCAAATCCAGTCTGGCGCGCCTTCTGGCGGCGTCCCGCTCGGCGAGTAAGGCTCGGTGTTGCGAAAGGTCAGTGGCAGCTCTAACTTTGTTTGTCTGGCGTGACGTCGAGTTTCAGTATTTGGGGTTTCACTCATTGCGGTATCCTTGGCGGTAGCTGTAAGCGCGGCAGCGTTGCCCGATCAAGCTTGCTTAACTAGACTGAACTATATTACCGTTGGCTTTTCAGTGCAAGCTAGCTGCCTGTTGGCGGGGTTATATTCGGCTAAAATGCCAAATATAGGCCAATTGCGATTCGTTTAGAAACACCTTTTCTTGCGTTATATCTGTGCGATAACTAGACTATTCGCTTCAAGGGATATCATCAATTAAGAGTTCAGGTGCTATGCAAACCACCCCGCAATCACGTATTGACGAGTTCACGCAAGCCAAGTGGTGGGGTGAACAAACAATCTACGACCTATTTGTGCAAGCTGAAAAGCGATCTGATCACCTGGCCTTGGTTGATCCTGCCAATCGCGCGACGTTTACGGACGGCTTCCCGCAACGCCTTACCTATGGGCAACTGAGTCAGCATATTGATGCGTTGTCCGATTTGTACTTTCGCGGTGGCATTCGCGAAAATGACATAGTGGTGATCCAGCTACCAAATATTATTGAGTTACCCATCACGTATTTAGCGCTGGCTCGGTTAGGCGCAATTGTCAGCCCCGTACCCGTTCAGTATGGCGCACACGAGTTGAATCAGGCTATCGAAAAGCTTGATCCGGCCGCCTACGTGACCGTGTCTAATCTAAAATCACAGAACCTAAGTGAAGCGCACGGTCGCCTTTTCGAGCAGCAATATCCGGTTTTTAGTTTTGGCGATGACGTAGGGGCTGCGATTATCCCGCTGAATTTGCAGTGCCACACGCCATCGCCGGCCTGGCAAACTTACGTTGAAACGCGCACGGCATCGGCTAACGACATATTGACTATCTGTTGGACATCAGGGACTACCGGTTCACCCAAAGGTGTCCCGCGAAGTCACAATCATTGGATCATATCAGGCATCTCCAGTTCAGATTCCGCCAGCATGACCTCAGAAGATATTATTTTAAATCCATTTCCTATGGTCAATATGGCTGGTTTGGGCGGTTTTCTGTTTCCTTGGCTACTCAGTGGTAACACCTTGGTGTTGCATCATCCGTTCGACCTAAATCAGTTTCTGCAGCAAATAGCGGATGAGAGCGTGTCATACACGATCGCCGCGCCAGCGTTGCTAAATATGTTACTCAAAGATCCCGACATTATGGCCGCCACTGATTTAAGCAGCCTGAGAGCCATCGGCTCTGGCGGCAGCCCTCTAACGGAATGGATGGTTAGTACCTTTCAGAATGACTACAACATCCCGGTGTCAAATATATTTGGCTCAAATGAAGGGATGTGTCTTTCTTCCAGCGCAGTTGATCTGCCAAATCCGGCGGATCGCGCAGTTTTTTTCCCGCGTTACGGACTACCGGGTGTTCAGTGGAAAAGTCGCGTTTCTAAGATGACCAAAACTCGTCTCGTTGACGCCAGCAGCGGCAAAGAAATTGTGATGGCCGGCATACAGGGTGAATTGGAAATATCAGGGCCGTCGGTATTTGATGGCTACTGGCAATCTGAACAAGACAATCTTCAAGTTTTTTCAGAGGACGGGTATTTTCGAACGGGCGACGTTTTCGAAATTGTAGACGACCCCATCAATTCAATCTACTACCGGTTTGTCGGCCGATCAAAGGACATTATTGTCCGTGGCGGTATGAACATATCCCCTGACGAAATTGACAGCTTATTGGCGGGACATCCAAAATTAGCCGCAGCTGCGGTGACTGGATATGATGACGACCTATTGGGCGAGCGAGTCGGCGCCGTTGTTGTCGTGAAGCCAGGAGAGTCGGTTGCGCTGCTCGACATCACTGACTATCTGCGCCAGCTAGGCATTGCCGTGTTCAAGCTGCCAGAGCAGTTGCGCGTCGTCGCCTCACTGCCGATTAACGCCACCGGCAAAGTAGTTCGACGCGACCTCAAGCCGCTATTCGAGAAGCCAATGCCATGACCTTGGTGCTACTTCCTGGTTTAAACAATACATCGGCTGTATGGACACCGGTGGTCAACAAGCTGGTTGCATTTGGCGTCGACGCTGCCTCAATTAGCGCGGTCGAGTGCTGCGCGCTGCCCAGTGTTGAAGCGATTGCCAAAGAACTATTGCGAACGTTACCGACGAAGTTTTACTTAGGTGGTTTTTCTTTTGGCGGCTATGTCGCCCTGGCAATACAAGCACTTGCTCCGGAACGGGTGGCGGGTCTCATTTTGGTCAATACCTCAGCAAACAGTGATAACGAAAAAACCGTAGATTTTCGCCGCCAGGCAATCGCAGACGCGCAAGCCGGTAGACATGAATCTATGATGTTGAAGCAGATGCCTATTCTCTTCGACAAGGCTTCGCTAGAGGACGACGCGTTACAAGCGAGCCTGCTCGACATGCTCCGTGAATATGGCGTAGAGGCATTTGTTGCCCATACGCTGGCCTGCATCTCGCGCCCAGATCGGAGGTCAGCGCTTTCAGACCTGAATGTTCCGACGCTGGTCGTCAGTGGCGCCCAAGATCGCCTAATTCCGCCCGCGGTGCAGGAGAAAATGGCTCGCGAAATATCTGGCGCTACCTATCAAACTATCGAAAAAAGCGGACATATGCTCCCTATTGAGCGACCAGCAGAGCTCGCGGCTTGCATGTTCAGATGGTTAGAAGCTCAGAAATTTGGGGTCTGAAAATTGGGGTCGGAGTAAAGTCCCTGGGTAACCGCCACAGGTTACGCTGAGCCTGACATTAGACGCAGCAGCAGTCGAGGCGAGCGCGCAAAACCAATGGCCGCCGCGACCTTAAGGGCTGACGATAAGGGGTACGGCAAGGTGTGAATGCCACCGTGCACTCTGATTTGCCCGGGTACAGGCATCGCTGGATGCAACCAGTCATGGACTGCCAGCAGACCGTTTACCTGTCGCGATTGCCGGGGCGTGAAGGTTTCGACGCCTAAGGCGGCGGCACCGCCGAAGGCAGCAGCAAACACAGGGTGGTCGAGGGATCGAGTACGGGTGATAGCGGCAGTATTGGCAGACACCCGTAGGGGCTTGGGCTCGTCTGATTCGGGCTGGCCCAGGTTCGCCCAGCATTCGGCGGTTAATATCTTGCCGAGATACTGAGCGGCCTGGTAGCTTGCGCCCTGAATGTCGACCACCGTGCGAGTAGTGGCAGCGCCCTGGTATTGCTCGCTGCCCCAGCCGCCTAACAGGCCTAGTTGGTCGAGCGCAGCTTCCCATCCTGGACGCTTGTTGCGGCGTGCCTGCATCAGATCAAGGTCTTGGGTGCCGAGCTGTGTCGGGGTGGTCGGCGACACCAGCATGGTGATGCTATTGATTAGCGCCTGCGGTAAGGCGTTGACGATCTCACTCATGCTCGCCGTTAGGCGCATTTCTCGAGCCTGCCCTGGCGCATAGGCATACAGGGCCAGATCCACAAGATCCCTGCCGGCAAAAGCGCGTATCGTGCTGAGAATTTCCGTGGGCTGTCGCAGTAGGTCCGCACCTGCCGCACACCAGTGCAGGTTGCCGATAGGATTTTTGGGGTCTGTCCATTCCGGCGGTGGCGCGGCGACGTCCAGCCATAACACGCTGGCACCTGCTTCAAGCCACGATCGCGTCGGTGCCATTTCCGCATTTGCGCCCAGCACCACGATCTTGCGGCCGTCGAGGCGCAGAGCGCCATCCGTTAAAGCGTTGTGGTGTAGCCAGGTCAGGGCGGTCCCTGCCGCAGGCGTGATCATGTTGCGAGACACCAAGTGACCGGCATAGTCGGCCAATGCCTCGGCGGGCCAACGTTTGCCGCGGTAAATGAGGCTCGGAGACCAGCCGGTGGCGGGCGTCGCTTGAACCGCCTGCAGGGCAAGCGGGTCGCCAGGCGTGTCAAACAGTTGTTTCAGCGGCAGGTCCTGGTCATCAACACGCCATACCACCCGCGCCCGCGCCGACTCGACAAGATGCTGGGCTATTTTCAAGCGCTCCGTGCTGGCTAGCCGCGCCGCTTCAAAACGCGGCAGGCAGCGAGGATAGTCAGTGCGGAAGGCCTTTTGCTGCGCAGGCAATCGCGCATCATCCAGCGCAGCGGGAAAGTGCGCCACCGCCGCCGCCAAGACCTCGAAGAGAATTGATGAGGCTGACTGCCCCTGAGCCAGCTGAACGCTACCGTCAGATTTTGCCATCACTCACTTGCTCCATTACGCCGACCCTAATATTACCCGCATTGCTAAAATGCTGATTAAGGCGACATAGTAGCGCGGGTAAGATGCGACTGCCATGGTCTAAAAAATGCTATCTTTGATATCCGTCGACATCTGGTGATGCGAGTGCGACTCAGTCGATCGGCCAGCGCGCTGTCTAGATGCTGAGTCTTCGAGACTGCCAACGCCAATGCCATCAAATCCTGCTCTCGATCCTAACGTTCAAGAGCATGTCAGCCTACAGGCAGATAGGTTTTGTTAGTAACTCAAGGAATCGAGATAGCTAGATGTTTTTCTGGTTAGTTATTGGCATGGTTCAAGCTAGCGATAGCAGACTTAAATATTGTTGTTATTACGGCAAGGGCGGCTCAACCTGGGGATGATAAAGGGGGTAGGATTCAGTGTAGTCATGCTCCCAACACGCTGAACAATCCCGTTAGAAGGATTGTCCTGCGCGGGAGAGCGCTCAAGACGATATCTTAAGTTTGACCTCCTTGGCTGTCTGGCCGTGACTAGTATAAAAGACCATAATTGATCCTGGTGGTCTGTAGGGCTTATATGCCCTCACTGGGCCTTCGAGTCAGGTCGGGGTTATCGACTCGGTTATGAGTCGATCAGGCATCGCGCTTTTCTCGGCGCGTGCCTCCCCCGCGTTATTTATTATTACGAAACTCCCAGATAGTAAGAACAAGACCAATGACCATCAGGGACGATATGACGACGGCGTATATGAGTAAGTGATCAGCAATCATGATTGTCCACCCTTAGCCGCGAGGCTCGATAGCTTGAAGTAGATTCCAAAGGAAAGGATCGATGGTACCCAGATGGCAGTGAATAAGCCTTCGTTTTGAAAGCCCTCGAACCAGAGTAAGCCGGAAATCGCGAAGGACACCCCGACCGCGAGTAATATAAATAAATCGGACAGTTTGAACATGCTGATCTCCTTAAGTGGTGGTTAGATTTCGTCCGGATAGGGGGCCGGACGCTCCCCTCTATAGCTGGTGAAAACCGATTGAGGCGAGCAAGAGCCCGCTTATCGTCACAGCCGCGGGAAAACGCAGCCCAACAACACCGAAGACATCGATCATGGATGGCGTTAACCCTGTCAATCCAAGGGGCACCCACAGGAAAAATGGTGCGGCTATCGCTACACCCAGGAAGCCAATGAAGCGCATCACCGAAGGATTTAGCTTGCCTCTGCCTGTGACTGACGATGCTGTTTTATCGTCTTTCAGACGCTGTGTTTTGATTGTCATTGGGCACCGCTCGTTTTGAAGCTATCCGACATGCCAGAAAATCATGGGTCAGATTCACAACTTGATAAAAAAGGATACGCAAGCAATCCGTGATTGGTTCAGAATCTCTAAATAAGCAGGGACTTTAGTTGCACAGCTGGCGCCGCTGGAATAATTGGGGTCGGGGTAAGAATAATTGGGGTCGGGGTAAGAAATAATTAGGGTCGGGGAAAAATAAGTGGGGTCAGCGTAAAGTGCCAGAGTAAAGCTCGGCCCCGAGATTTTACCCCGACCCCAATTTTGCCGAGATTTTACCCCGACCCCAATTTTGTGATTAAACGGTCACGACGATTTTGCCAAAGTGTTTCTGTGCCACTTGCAACTCAAAAGCATCTTGCAATTGATCGAGCGGAAACTCATGGCTTACTAG
>JABMOJ010000510.1 GCA_013204195.1 SAR86 cluster bacterium | reverse complement strand
GCTAACAGCCCTGTCAATGCAGGCATTCACCAGCCACCAAATTTTGTCACTTTGTTACCACGCCGGTACTTCGAGGCAGCGCTCATCGCCACGACGGCTGATCAGTTGGCGATTATTTGTTCAAGCGTCGCAATCTGCGATCTCGATTCGCAGATCGGGATTAAACCGTCGTAATTTGCAAAACCTGCTGCGACTTTGATCTGTCGAAAATTGTCAGCGCCGATGCCACGCCCTCTATTAATCATATTTTTACGAATAGAAACAAAAGCCTAGGAGTTTTATTCGATTTTGAGCCACGCCAGAACCTAGGTTGGCACAGCAATTGATTACTCATTGTGTGGTTGCACACACAACCTAACTTACTATTTCAAAGGAATGAAACCATGAAAATGCCAATCTTTATTGCGCTCCCCACTGCAGCACTCCTCACGTTCGCAATTAGCGGTGCAACCTACGCCGCCACGCAAGGCACCCTGAACGCCACAAGCACCGGCTCATCCGATCTCTCTCTGACTATTAATGACAGCGTCAAAATCACAGGCCTGGATGACGTCACGTTTCCAGCCTATGGCGCGAACAACACCGGCGCGATCAACCAAGGTGACGCATTTTGCGTTTATCGAAACGGTCAAGATGGCTACAACATTACCGCCAGCAATCCTAATGGCACCGAGTTTGAAATTACCTCGTCGGTCACCAATGACTCAGTACAATACACCCTCGCCCTTGATGAAAGCGCTGATGCAAGTAGCGCGACTGCAGTGGCATATGCGACGGCAATCAGCTTTGCCAGCGGTAGCGATGAGGTCGATTGCGGCGATGAAACTCAAAACGTGAACACCGCTTTTGATATTCGGATCGCCGAGCAAGAAATACGCGACGCGACCTCTGGTGTTTACACTGGGACTTTACAACTGGTTCTGGCACCCGAGTAACTCGCTATCAGAACTGAAGCAATATCCAAGTATCGAAGGCTCGCGAGAAATAGGTTGCCACGCTTTTTAGACAAGCGAAGCAACGCTATTTCTTCGAGCCGTCCTGCTCGGCTTAAATACCCCTCGATTGGTGCGATGGCGATCGCTGGCTTGATATTGATGCAGCCAGCTAACGCCGCAAACACTGTTGATATTGGTTCGATAGCAGCCTTTGACCTCGGCACCTGGAACGATTCAGGTGGAATCACTGAGTCACAGGTTTTCTGCGTCGTGTCAGAAAATAGCGGTAATAACAAGGTATATCCCTATTGGCTCAAGGTGACTTCCCTTGACGCTAGTGGCAACTTCGCTTTGTACCGAAACGGCAATCCTTCGAGTTCGGCACAAAGCACCTTAAATGTCAGCTTTAAGCACAAGGATGTCGTCGCCGCCACGAACTTTGAAACGCTGCAGCCTGACGACTTCGAGTCTCACGCCCATGACGGCGGGAGGACTGGCTGCACCACGGCGGGCGATAATTCCGAACTGTTGGTCGAACTCACAGCGACAGAACTCGCCGCCAAGTTGCCAGGCTCTTATATAGGCAATTTTTCACTCACAGCCATGGGCGGCGTTAATGCCAATCAATTAAACTCGGCGAATTTCACGGTGGCAATCACAATCCAAGGGGCCGCGGCACAAGTCAAAATCTCAGGCCTGGATGATGTCAATTTCGGCGCTTACAGTGGTGCGGGTGATCTAACGGCCGATGAGCGTTTTTGTGTCCATTCAACAACCAGCAGCTACAGATTGTCCGTTAGCGCAGCATCTCAAGACGCTAACGGTAACTTTTACCTTTCCGGGCTTAGTTCTGGCCAAGGTCTTCCTGTAGCCCTGGCTTTCATCGACGCTACCGGCACCTCTGGCAACATTCCGGTTTTGAATGCCGCTATTAGCGGCATGGGCGATAGTCTCTCTGAAAATTGCTCAGGCAGTGATAATGCCACCCTGACATTTGCACTCAATGAGCAGTCACTGCGACGAGTCGCCACTGGTGATTACGCAGAAACCTTCACCATAATGATAGAACCTGAATGAAGTTCCATGGGCCTACCCAGCAAATCGCGCGCGCCACGCTATTGTTCGGCTTGGCTTTGACGGGTTCGCCGACTCGGGCAGAGATCGACGGCGCTCTAGACAAACGTTCTATTGCCAACCTCGCCATTGAGTTCGAAATCGTTCGAGGCGCTATCGTCCGCCAGCCACCAAGTTTGGCGTTGAACAAAGGCTTGGAATTCCTGGAAGGATCGCCAGCAAGGCCAAAATGGTTATTGCAAGGCCAAGAACTATCTGGCGACAAAGAGTTTCACTTATGTCTTCCATCCATGTACGCCGGGAGTCAACTTTCACTGCTGGCTGCACAAGCTTCAAAAGCCAACGGTAATCCAGATCGCGGTAACAACCCCCTTAGCAATCAAAGCAATGACTACGCTTTGGCTCAAGCCAGCCCCCGCAAGCCAAACACCAACGACCCTTGCGGCAAAGAACCCACGCTTCAAGTCAGCATTGAGTCAAAGGTCACTGAAAAACTATCCCGTACGCCCCCACGAAAGAACCTAGACACCGTCACTATGATCATCAGCCCGGAATAACCCATGAAATTATTCATCTTAGCGACACTTCTATTTTTGACGTCATGGCAATCTGAGATGGCCACTGCCTCCCTGCTGGTTGACAAGGCCATTGTCATTTTTGATGAGCAGACCGACAACAAACTCGACATCACGGTCATCAATGATGACGCCGACGCCAGACTCTACGTCAAGGTAGATGCCTTTGAAGTTAAGTCACCCGGCACTATGGATGAAACCCTGGTACCGTTCGACAGGACCCTTGTTCCTGAGTTTATCGCAACGCCCAACAAACTCGTGGTTCAACCTGACAGTAAAAGCCTCGTCCGATTGATGAATTTAATCCCGATCAACGACGTAGAAAGAATTTATAGAATTAACTTTTTGCCCATCGCCAGACCAATAGAGTTAGAAGCACCACAAGTCGAAGGCGGTGTCAGGCCAGTATTGGATATCATTATTGCCTATCAGGTTTTAGCCATTGTTTTACCTCGTAATCCGGTCTCGATCCCGCGGATCGAACGGCGCAAGACGTTAGTCACCGTTAGCAATGACGGCAACGCAAACTTTCTGTTAACCAGAGGCCGACAATGTAATCCGACCAATGCAACTGAGTGCGCAGAACTTCCCCATAAAAGAATTTACCCCGGCAATACTTGGACGTTAAACCTGCCTTACGACGCGCCGTTCTCATATGACATTCAAACCCATGAAGGTAACTCACCGAGCTTATTTCAGTAACTTATTTCAGTCGCTTATTTTCGCCAGCGCCAGACACCTACAATAAATTCATCAGCGTTACATCAACTTATGGCGAGGGCCTATTGCGTCGATCACCCAACAGTATTTCATCGGTATTCAGTCGCCTGCTCATGCTTGCGCTCGTTTGCCTGCCATCTGCAGCTATGGCTGACAATACAGAATGTACCGACGACTCCCAGAGCCTTGTACTTGGCAGCTTTGTGTCGATTGTTAATGCTGAAGCCTTCTTGCAGAAAACCAAAACATCTTACCCACTCTTAAGTGATCATCTGCACATAGCCTCCCAGCGCCAGCTAGAAAATCGATCAAGCACACTCAGACATCGTGTCCTTGTCAGCACTGTCGCAAGCACGGGGCCCACTATTTGCCTGGATGAGCTGCACTCGCTGGGCTTTACTGATGCCTGGGCCATCGCCAACGACAAATTGAACAATCAATCGAACGTCTCGGCAATATGTGCAGCAGGCAACTGCGAAGCCAACCCAAGCGCCGGGTCTAACCCAGCGAGCCTACTCCCTGCTGACAATGCGAAGATGATGAGAAGAGTCATCAATATCGACTGGGTACCCCAAGGCTTTGAAGAACTTGATGAACCCCAGGAAACAGAGGTTGACCTGTTCTATGGCGGTTTCTATTTAGTTTCCGTTAAATCTCGGTTTACCGGCGTTGATATTGTGATTTTGGATGTGGATAGATTGGTAGATACGCTAGTTGATTTGAAAGATCCTGGATACTTCCGGGAGCTTCTGGCGGCACCGCTTTATACGAACGCTAACAAGCTGTGCGAGAACAGATCCTCTGTCAATTGTGGCGTGCTGACAACGGACTCTGTGGGCGTGATTTTTGACCAGCCTAGTCTACGAATGGACCTTTTCATCGCGCCAGATC
>JABMOJ010000509.1 GCA_013204195.1 SAR86 cluster bacterium | reverse complement strand
GCTTACCAACGCATCATCAACTGGGCTGAGGCCGAGCAGGATAAGGTACCCAGCCAATCTACCGGCATTGGCAATCAGCCCGATGGCGTCGCCTACTATCAATATCGGCTGGCCAATCAAACCACCACTGACCTAAGCGCCGCCGACATTCATCAGATCGGACTAGATGAAGTGGCGCGCATACGGGGCGAAATGACCTTGATCATGCAGGAGGTGGACTTCACCGGTGACCTGGATAGCTTTCTGGACAGGGTGCGCGACGGTGAATGGAACTATTACTCGAATACCGATGACGGCCGTCAGGCCTATCTGGACGACGCTACTGCGGCTATTGAGACACTAAAACTACAGATACCTAATTACTTTGGTCTGTTGCCGAAGGCTGACCTAGTCGTCAAACGGGTCGAGGCATTTCGAGAGCGAGATGGTGCCGCACAACACTACTATCGTGGCACAACAGATGGTTCACGCCCCGGCGTTTACTATGCCCACTTATCAGACATGATGACAATGCCGAAAAGCTTGATGGAAGTCGTCGCTTATCACGAGGGTATTCCGGGTCACCACATGCAAATTTCCATTGCTCAGGAACTGCAAGGCCTGCCGTTATTTCGCACCCGCGCCGGATTCACCGCCTACAGTGAGGGTTGGGGGCTTTACGCTGAAGTACTGGCGAAGGAAATGCCAGGAACCTACATGGACCCTTATTCGCGCTTTGGTCAACTGACCTCCGAGATCTGGCGGGCGATCCGCCTGGTGGTAGACACGGGCCTACACGCTCAGGGCTGGACTGAGCAAGAAGCCATCGATTTTTTCATGGCCAACTCGCCACAGCCGTTGGAGAACGTCCGATCAGAAATACAACGCTACATCATCATGCCGGGCCAGGCGACGAGCTACAAAATCGGCATGCTGAAAATTCAAAGCCTGCGGGCTAAGGCGGAATTAGCTTTGGGCGCAAATTTTGATCTCCGCGCCTTTCACGACACCGTCCTCGGCGGCGGTGCGCTACCCCTTTCGATACTCGAACGTCGGGTTGACCGCTGGATTACTGAGATGCAAAAGTCGGCCTAAAACATGACGAAACAGCGCCCGGGAGAATGCTTGCTTGTCACCTGGCAAGCCTTCGGCAATACTGCAGATAACAATAAAAAGGCTATGGACCTATGATGAAGCATACATTCAAGAGACTCCAGTGGCTGATACTGCTGACCTTCGCCGGCTTTCAGTCTGCGTTGGCGGACGACAACTTAAAACCCTACATACTCACCAGCGCCACTTATGAATCACTGATTGACGCGACGGCGGCGGTTACCGAAAAGTTGACTGCGAATGGCTTTCAGGTTGTCGGGCAGTATTCACCCTATGCCGGCGCGCTGGTCATCGGCATCACCAGTGAGGCATTGCAGGGCATCGCCGCCAATACCGAACATGGCGGCTTTGGTGCAGTCGTTCGGCTTTCCATCACCGAAGCCGAAGACGGGTTGCAGATTGCCTACGTCAATCCAGACTACCTGGCCGGCATCTACCGCATGGACAGTCTCGCGGAAATCAGCAGCGCGCTGGCGACCGCGCTAGGCGAGGGCGAGACCTTCGGATCAAGTAAGGGACTCTCCGCGAAAAAGCTGGCTAAGTATCATTACATGATGGCCATGCCTTACTTCGATGATGTTGATGTCCTGGCGCATTACGACTCTTTTGCTGACGCTATCAATAGTGTCGAGAAAAATCTTGAAGCCGGCGTCGCAGACACCGTCAAGGTGTATCGTGTCGACGTTACCGGCAAAGAAGAAGCCCTATTTGGCGTAGGCCTGCGGTCCGGCGATGGCTCTGATCAAACGGTCATGACGAACGCTGATCTTGCTGAGACCAAGCACACGGCGCATTTGCCTTACGAGCTACTGGTTTCAGGCACTGATGTGATCGCACTGCGCGGCAGGTTCAGAATCGCCCAAAGCTTTCCGGATCTGACCATGGGCACTTTCATGAAGATTCGATCAGCACCCGGCGCGATCAAAAACACGCTGACGCAGGTTGCCCAACCCTGAATTAGTGCAGCCAATGGCAGTGAAGCCCGCCCGCTCATACTAACGGCGGGCATCGAGGATCTGCTGAAAGGTGCAGCGCGAAACCGACCGGGTTAGCGAGGCCCGGGCGTGATTACGCTGCGATATCCAGCTCGCTGTCTCGGTCTTTGGCGGCAAGCACACCGACGATTGCTCCCTCAAGTTCTGTTACGGTGACCTCCTCACACGCGACGAATACATCGCAAACCCAAACTTCAATCTCTCGGTCTGGGTGACCTCATGAAAGCCTTTACTAAACGTCAGTGAGGTTCATAATTGCGCCATGGATATTGATCTCGACACCGGCAAACTGGTTATTTTCGTCATGGGTTTTATGCTGTTTTTAGGCATAGAAACGCTGGTACCCCAACGCCCCTGGCGTGATAGCAGACTCAAGCGACTACTGTTCCATAGTGGCATTGCCCTGCTGAACACCGTCACGATACGCTTTCTGGCCTATGTGCCATTTCTGCTCTGGATCGTGTTCGTCGAAGAGCAAGGCTGGGGAATTTCGCGCTGGCTTGGCCTCACGGGCTGGGTCGAGATGGTCGCGACGGTCATTGTGCTAGATCTGTTTGATTATTTCTGGCACCGGGCCAATCATCGAGTGACATTCCTGTGGCGCTTTCACAAGGCACACCACTCCGACACTGGCATGGACGTCACGACTGCACTTCGATTTCACCCGGGAGAGTTATTACTCTCCTTCGGCGCCAAAGCGCTGTGGGTTGCAGCATGGGGACCCACGGCCATCTCGTGGTTTCTGTTTGAGGGGTTGGTGAGTTTGTGCGCACAATTCCATCATAGCAATTTCGATTTCCCCAACCCGATCGAGCGCGCCCTGTCGCGAGTCATTGTCACGCCGCGATTTCATGCTAGTCACCACGCGGTTGATCGGCATTACGGCGACGCCAACTTTTCAACCATCTTCAGTATTTGGGATCCCTTATTCCGCAGTTACTCGCGCCCGGCAGACTTTGGCGCAACCACGAACCTCGAGCACGCGCTTGGCTTACCCGAATCTCGAGATCAAGCATTCTCCGTTAAAGCCTGGCTTTGTGAGCCACTCAAACCAGACAATTTGACGCTCGGCGACCTGGCCGCCGCATCGGAAGCAGAGAAATAGCGTGACGACAAGCGTTCTAGCGCGGATACTATACAATCCTACACCACCTTCAAGGAGCACCCGCATGAAAGTTCTTTTCAAATTATTGTTAGTATTACCGCTGTTTGCGTTAATGGCCTGCGAACAAGCCGATCAAACTGCGGGACAGGCTAGCGAAGCCGCACCTGCTGCTGAACAGGCTAGCGAAGCTGCGCCTGCTGCCGCAGAACATGCGGGTGAAGCTGCTGAAGAAGTCCACGAACATGCTGGCGAAGCTGCTGAAGAAGCCCACGAACATGCGGGTGAAGCTGCTGAAGAAGCCCACGAACATGCTGGCGAGCCTGCTCCCGAGGCTTGATTTTCCTAGCAAGCAGACTTCATGGTTAATCGAAAATTCCACCCGACACGGATCAACAGCCTGCTATTTGGGCTGTTGATTTCGTTCGGACTCTCGATCCAGGCAGAGCCCTCGGCAGAAATTCAAACACCTTCGACCGCACCCAAAGTCACGTCGACAAAATTCTATGTCGATGATATCAAGGCGACGATGCACCAGCATGTTAGTCAGCTGCTCGACGCCGACGGCCTCTTCCATGTTTTGGATGACAAGACCGGTGAAGATCTTGCGCTGAAGTTCGTCAAGGTCCACGACCCTGTGCGTCGGATTCGCGGCAACATCTACTTCGCCTGCACCGACTTTCATGTGGCCGGCGATCCGGACAAACTTTATGACATCGACTTCTGGATGGATGGCACAACAGGAAAGCTCGTCGTCTACGACACCAAGG
>JABMOJ010000508.1 GCA_013204195.1 SAR86 cluster bacterium | reverse complement strand
GATAAAGACGATAAAGACGATGATCAACAGCGTGAAGCGATTGCCGCGCTTGTCGGCTTCCATGGAGTTGTAGAATGTGGCTTCGACCTGCATCCATGGATTGACGGTCAATGTCGGCAAGGCTGTGGTCAGCGATTGGGTGATGCGCGTCACAGCATTTTCGTCTTCCAGCAACAATGAATACTGATGGACCTTGCCATAGAAACTCAAAAACTCTTGCGCCACCGACAAAGGCAGATAGACCTTGTTGCGATCCCAGGAGTTACGCGTACCCACTAGCGCTGTGACAATGTAGATATCGTTGGCAATGGAACCATCGGCGCCTTGAGATATGAGTATCAGCTCATCGCCGATCTTGATCCGCAAACTTTCGGCGACACCTATGCCGAGCATGGCGGAATAATAACCGTCGGCGTTAGGGCTGGCGTTGAAATACTGGCCTTGATTCACCTTGTTGAACAAACGGCTAGTGGTTTTTTCAAGGTGAGGCTCAGCGCCGACGATCTGTACGGGCGTATTGCGGCTGCCAGCGTAGGCTAACGCCGGAGCGAAAACCCGTGGAGCGATGCTCAGGACGCCGGGCTGGCTCTGTATCTCTTGACGCTGTTCGGGCGTGTCATCAATACCCTTAAACACCTTGGGTCGCTGAAGATAGTCGTCTCGATGAATTTGAATATGTCCGGTGTGATCCATTGTGAAAATGCGAATCACGTTTTTGTAGGAGCCTTCGGTCAGGGAAAATGACAAGCAACAGAGTACGTAGCCGCCCGTCATGCTCAACACGGTGAGAATCGTTCGGCGCCTTTGGCGAAGGATATTGCGAAATGCGAGCTTCAGAAGCAGCATCTGTCTAGTCCCAGTGTGTGATTAAAATCGGCTTTGCAGGTTGCGAAGAGTGAAATCGCTATCGCTGACATCGACAGGTTCGAAATCCAGCGACTCATAGATCACCAGGGTTTTGTGCCCCGGTTTGTTCAGCGGAATCATCTCGAGGCGGGAGGGTAGCAGCCTGCCTGAATAGTCTCTTAGATCAGTAAACTTGAGTTGTCGCACCATGACATTATTGTCATCATAAAATTGCTGTGAGATTGGTACCAAATGTGTTTTGTCGATGACATAGTCGATTTTGCCCCAGACAGTCACTGTTTGGCCCTGTGGGGTGAGTGTAATGGTGTAATGATCAACGGTTTCGACCAGTGCGAGATCGTATTCTTCCGTCAGCGTAGTCTGTTTGACTAGGTCATCATTGGTGAAGTCGCTGCCCATCCAAGACCCCATCATCATCGATGGCGGTACCTTGATGACTTTGTTGATTTTCGGAAAATAGTTCCACATCTCTTGATCAAGTTTCAGGGTCGCGATACCGCGATCTTTCTTCGGCGACAATATGCGGATAAAGGCATTGTCTCGTCCTTGATTCATCGACTCCATTTCCATGGAGCGTTGATACTGTGGTGTAACGCCCTGCATGGTGATCAAGGCTTCACTGATATCGCCGCGGTAAAGTGCTTCCATATCGTCAATCAGGGCTTTTGCGCGTTCAGCACCGGCTGTATTGCTGTTCAGGTCAGCGTGACAGAGACCCGCGAACGTGGCTGCCAGGAAGAGAAGCTTGGAACGCAGCGTTAAGTTCATCGACGGTTTCAGCCTGTGGTGCGGGGTATTTACCGAATTTTATAGCATGTTCTTCAATTCAAAGACAATTTGTCGACTGAAGGCAGGGTTAAGCGGTTTAGTTCGGCCGGCCTGGTCTGCTATCATGCGCGGCTTAAAGCTAGGGGGTATTGAGCATGCAAGGCGTAAAACACAGTGGTGTATCGAGGAAATTTATGCAATTGATTCGAGCAATGATGTTGGCGTTGATATTGGTTGGTACCCTGTCTTCGGCGATAGCTGAGGACGCAGAGGCATGGGCTTCTGAGGTTGAAGTGGGTTTTGTTGCCACGAGCGGCAACACCGACGAGCAAACCCTGAAGTTGCGGGCTGATTCGCAAGGGGATTTTGCGCACACCCGCCATCATTTTCACCTTGATAGCCTGCAATCGTCAAATAACGGTTCCGTCACTGCGCAGAAGTTCTATGGATTTTATCAGGCAGATTTTAAGTTAGACGAGATTTCAGCCGTGTTTGGCCGAATCTCTCACTATGATGACCGCTTCAGCGGTTTCAAGTACCAGTCTGATTTGACCTCGGGTTACTCTCGCTTGCTTTTGGATACTGGCGCGATGACGTTGACTGGTGATGTAGGTGTCGGTTTGCGTGTGAGTGAATTGGACAGTGGCCATAAAAGTGAAGAAGGTATCGTTCGGCTGGCGGCTAAATATGCCTGGGAGGTGAGTGAAAATGCCGCGTTCCAGCAGTTGTTAAGCAGTGAAATTGGTAGCGAGTCGACCATTTATCGATCTGATTCTTCGATTAAGGCGACAATCAATGGTAGTCTTTCGATGAAGGTGGCATTGACGGTTAAGTACAATTCTGTGGTTCCCGTTGATCGAGATAAGATGGATACTGAAACCTCAGTAACGTTAGTTTATGGTTTTTAAATATGATTGAGATTCAAACGGTCGAACAATCGGACTTCACTTCCCTGTTAGCGCTGAATGAAGATGCCGTGCCACACGTGAACTCTATCGATTCGGCGCAGATGGCGGACTTTCTTCAGCAGGCAGTCGCTTTTTTTAAAGTTGTTGAAGCGGGTCAGCTGGCGGGTTTCGTGATTAGCCTAGGCGGTGGGGCGGATTACCTGTCGCCGAATTACACCTGGTTTGACCGTGAGTTGAAAAACTTCCTCTACATTGACCGCATCATGGTCGATCCAACGTTCCGTCGGCAAGGCGTCGCGCGATTGATCTATCAAGAGCTGGAGGACCGAGCGCGGGCTCATGGCATAACAAGCTTGTGCTGTGAGGTCAATTTGATGCCGCCGAACCCTGAGTCATTAGCGCTGCATCTGAGTTTGGGCTTTGTTCAGGTGGGTACTCAATTTACCTATGGCGGCGAAAAAGAAGTGGTCTTGTTGGTGAAGCAGCTGGATACCACTAATGAGTAATCGGGCGATGAATATCGCCATCATTCTGGCGTTGGCGGCGTTGCTGGGTTATAT
>JABMOJ010000507.1 GCA_013204195.1 SAR86 cluster bacterium | reverse complement strand
TCGTTTGCTGTTTTTACCGGCCAGTGAAATAGCGCGGAGCAACGGTGATGCGTAAAATGGAACCTGTTTCATCTTTCTTTCTCCTGAGTTTTTTTATTATCGGGCAATATAGATATAACTGAATTCATCTAGCAGAAATGACTATGCCACCAACTGCAGGCCAAGGCTACTAAATATCAATGCGTGTCAGCTGGCCCCATAACAGAAATAATCATGAACTTTGCAGGTAGGCAATGTTGGGATTGGATGTTAATCGGTTTGCTTCCTGTGCCTGAAATTCTGCTGTATTCCTAACCAGGCCTTCTATCTACTAAGTCTGTTTATTGATGTATTTGCCAATGCCCGGCCAAAACCATTAACGTTCGCACAATGATTTATTCAGAATCAGGGAGAACAGGATGGCGTTGAAACTGGGATACCTAATCCCCACCCGTGAAAATATCATGAGTGGTGATCATGGCGTGGACGGGCTATTGGCACGAGCGAAGATGGTTGAGCAACTGGGCTTTGCATCCTTGTGGGTTGGCGATTCGCTCTTCGCGCGACCCAGGCACGATCCTATAACAATGCTCGCGGCACTCGGTGCCGTGACCAGTCAGATTCAGATCGGCAGCGCCGTACTGTTACCCGCTTTGCGCAACCCTGTGGTGCTGGCGCAACAGCTGGCTACCATAGACCAGATCGCGGGCGGCCGATTGATTGTTGGCGCCGGTATCGCTGGTGATACGCCCCGTATCAGGGAAGAGTTTGAGGCCGCATCAGTGCCGTTTGACAAGCGGGTCGGCAGGCTCATCGAGGGATTCTCGCTGTGTCGGGCGCTTTGGAAAGGCGAGCCTGTCACCTGGGCCGGTCGCTGGAATGTCAATGAGGTAACGCTGGCCCCGTTGCCGGCGCAACCGGGCGGACCACCCATCTGGCTGGCGGCCGGCGTGCCCGCCGGCATTCGTCGTTGTGCTCAACACTACGAGGGGTGGATGCCGATTGGACCCGATGTTCAGGGATTTCAAACAGGACTTTCTCAGCTGCAGGAAGCAGCAGATGAATTCGGTCGCCCGTTACCCACCGCTTCGATCTACCTGACGGTCTGTGTTGCAGAAAACGAACAGCGTGCAGAAGCGCAGATTGATGAGTATCTGACGGAATATTACGGGATACCACCTCGGGTCATGCGAAGTATTTAGGCATGCTGCGGAGGCTCCTTGAGCAAAGTCACCGACTTTATTCGGGCATTCTCCGAAGCCGGTGCGGAACATATTATTCTTCGACTGGTGGGTGACCACGAAACAACGTTGCAGCAGCTGGCGGACACGCACCGTTCACTTATGTGAGATGGATTCAAACGGTCGACGGTGGGCAAACAAGCGTTAAGTAGGTACATTGCCTATTCGGTCGTTGGGGCTTGTCTTAACCGCTAACCTGACTATGTGCTTAGCTATAAAAGGTAAACTGAGGGAAACAGCATGAACAATCTTCGAGGGAGTATGGCAATCGTCGGCGCTGCGGATACGGAAGTTGGCACGCTACCCGGCAGGAGCCCAACCGAACTGTGTGTGGAAGCTGCCTTGCTTGCACTTAAAGATGCCGGGATTGATAAATCATCTATTGACGGTTTGATCACCTGCAATTCGTTCGCCGAACCGATCCTGTATCACGCGGAAGCCATGGCAGAATACCTGCAGATTTTTCCGGGATTCTGCGCCACGGTAAATACCGGTGGCGGCACCACCCTGACCGTTTTACAACAGGCTGCTGCGGCCATTCACGCCGGCGTCGCGAACACCGTGTTGATCAGCATGGCTGACAGTATGCGCAGTTTTATGACGCGGGAGCAGGCCATGCTCGCGCAATCTTCGACGGGCCACCCCCAATTTGAACAACCCTACGGACCGTCCGTGCCTGCTTACTATGCGCTTATTGGCCAGGCGCATATGGCGCAGTACGGAACAACGGCCGAGCAATATGCCGAAGTGGCTGTATCGTGTCGCGCGCACGCAGCGCGCAACCCAACGGCACAGATGCGTAAAACAATTAGTGTCGAAGATGTGCTGACATCGCGTCTTATCGCGGACCCGTTACATCTGCTGGACTGTTCCCTGGTATCCGACGGCGGATCAGCGCTCATTGTGACCTCCGCTGAGCGAGCGTCAGACTTCCCGCATCAACCGGTGTACATGCTTGGCATCGGGGAAGCGCACAGTCATGAACACATCAGCCAGGCCGCCAGCCTGACGACTTCGGCTGCCGTGGAATCCGGACAGCGGGCGTATCAAATGGCAGGTCTCATGCCAGCAGACATGAGTTTCGCGCAACTGTACGATTGTTTTACGCCGACGGTCCTGATCGAACTGGAAGACCTGGGTTTTTGTGAAAAAGGCTCAGGCGGTGATTTTTTGCAAACAGGGGCGACCTACCCGGACGGCGTTCTGCCAGTGAACACCCATGGGGGAATGTTGTCGCATTGCCACCCCGGCAATCCGGGTGCCATGTACGCGCTAACTGAAACGGTCTGGCAACTGCGTGGTACAGCGGGAGAGCGACAGGTAAACAATGCGGAAGTTGCGCTGGTGCATGCACAGGGCGGCATTATGTCCAGCCATGCAACCGCGATCTTTGCGCGTGAGGTTAATTGAGATGAGCAAAATACTACCCAGGCCAACAGAAACCAGCGCGCCCTACTGGCAGGGATGCCAGGAGGGTGAATTGCGTTTGCAGAAATGCAATGCCTGCCAGCAGGTACAGTTTTATCCCAGAATCATGTGCAGTCATTGCCAGCATCAATCCCTGGATTGGGTTGTTGCAACTGGCGGAGGTGAAATCGCGAGCTTTACCGTCGTACGTCGCGGAGTATCCGACGACTATCCCGCGCCGTACATTGTTGCATTGATTGACCTTGAGGAAGGTCCGAGGATGATGAGCTATATCGTCGGCACTGATCCTGAGTCTGTCACTATTGGCGACGCCGTGATGGTAGAGTTTGAAGAATGGTCGGATGAGATAACAATGCCGGTGTTCAGGGTCGTGGCGGCCAAATAGCGTCTACTCATCGATCACACTGATTGTATCTGCAGTGTCTTGCCTGGCTTCAACAACTCTGGCTTCAACAACTCTGGCTTCAACAATCTGGTTCCTGCCCCCGTGCCTGATAGGAAACCGGCAAGGTGGTGGTATTGTAGGTTGAATCAGATGATCCAGATCAAATGAACAACGGTTAACTGGCTGCCCGGTGTCTACCCTGCATGAAGCAGTGGTAGGCTCGGTCTGTTCTGAGTATTTAGTGCATCATGAGATATCACGAACTAAAACCGAGGCATCCACCGAGCGCAGCGAGTAAGGAACTGCATGATTGATTCATTGGTCCGGCGTTCCCTGCAGGGCGTAGTTCCGGTTGTTGTGCTGGTAGCAGGTTTGCTTGCCGGGTTGTTCGCCCTTCAGTTCACGCCCCGGGAGGAAGAACCCCAGATCGTGGTGCCTATGGTTGTTGTGCAGGCCAGTGCGCCAGGTTTGAGTGCGCGCCAGGTAGAGCGACAGGTCACCGTGCCACTGGAGAATCTTCTTTCACAGATTCCTGGTGTAGAG
>JABMOJ010000506.1 GCA_013204195.1 SAR86 cluster bacterium | reverse complement strand
TTGTAGCCAATGTTGAGAATGACTTCGCGACAGATCTCCTCGACATCGACCCAAGCTTCCGTGGTGATCTCGCCGGCTAGAACGACCATGCCGGTTTTGACCAGCGTCTCGCAGGCCACGCGTGCGTTGATGTCTTGGGTCAACAAGGCGTCAAGGATCGCATCGGAAATTTGGTCTGCCATCTTGTCAGGATGACCTTCGGAAACTGATTCGGAAGTAAACAGTGACGTTCTGGACATATCAAAAGCTCGCTATCGGCTAAATCAAAGGGGTGCAGATTACCTGTAAATGACCCGAATTTACAGGTGTCCGGTGTGATATCGGTTCAGGTTGAATGTCGAAAAATTCATGATTCTTGGGTATTTCCATTGATGTCTAGGGGGTGCTAAGTGAAAATGGCAGTCCAACCCTTCAGTGTCACAATGGATTTGAGTATGATTTCATCTCGACAAAGAGCCAATGCCATACGCGCTCTGGCGATGGACGCCGTCCAGCAAGCCAAATCCGGACACCCAGGGGCACCCCTCGGCATGGCGGATATCGCTGAGGCGCTCTGGGCTGGCTTTTTGCGGCACAACCCGGCCAATCCGAAGTGGTCCAATCGTGATCGTTTTGTGTTGTCGAATGGTCATGGCTCCATGTTGATCTATGCCCTGCTGCATCTGACCGGCTACGATTTGCCCATGGCCGAGCTTGAAAAGTTTCGGCAGCTGGGATCCCGAACGCCGGGGCATCCAGAATTTGGCCACACGCCTGGCGTGGAAACCACCACGGGCCCTCTGGGTCAGGGCCTGGCGAACGCCGTCGGGTTGGCCGTTGCAGAAAAGCTGCTGGCGGCACATTTCAATCGAACGCTCGATGATCAAGACTTTCAAATTGTGGATCACTGCACCTACACCTTTGTGGGCGATGGCTGTTTGATGGAGGGTATCTCCCACGAAGTGGCGTCTTTGGCCGGCACTTTGGGGCTGGGCAAATTAATTTGTTTGTATGACGACAACGGCATCTCTATCGACGGCGACGTCAAAGGCTGGTTTACCGATGATACCCCCGCACGTTTCAGAGCCTATGGCTGGCAGGTGATCGATCGGGTTGATGGCCATGATGGACAGGCGGTTGCCGAGGCGCTAGAGATCGCCAGGAACGAGTCGACGAAGCCGACCCTGATCTGTTGCCAGACCACGATTGGCTATGGCGCGCCCACCAAGGCAGGTACTGCCGCCAGTCATGGGTCGCCCCTGGGCGTCGAAGAAATTAGCGGGGCCCGGGCCGCACTGGATTGGACTCATCCACCCTTTGTCGTGCCGGTTGAGATTGCTCAGAGCTGGGATGCTCGAGATCGCGGTGCCGCGTTAGAGGCGTCTTGGGAGGCCCTGTTTCGTGGT
This sequence comes from SAR86 cluster bacterium, assembly GCA_013204195.1. GTDB lineage: Bacteria > Pseudomonadota > Gammaproteobacteria > Pseudomonadales > Azotimanducaceae > UBA4582. The sequence continues at coordinate 2,602 of JABMOJ010000506.1, read as the reverse complement.
TATCAGCAACATTTCCCGGAGCTGGCCGCGGAGTTCAGCCGGCGCCATGGGGGTGACCTGCCGGCTCAATGGCCTGCAGCGATGGATGCGTTGCTGGAGACCACTAACAGCCTCGGTGAAAACCTGGCATCTCGGCAGGCCTCGGCCAAGGTGATCGCTCATATGGCTGAGCTGCTGCCAGAACTGGTGGGTGGCTCAGCAGATTTGACCGGTTCCAATCTGACGAACTGGCCGGCGATGCAGCCAGTGAGTGCAGAACAACCTGATGGTAACTACATTTATTACGGTGTTCGAGAATTTGGTATGACCGCCATCGCGAATGGTTTGGCGCTGCACGGCGGCATTCTGCCCTTCACCGGTACCTTTTTGGTGTTTATGGACTATGCCAAAAACGCCGTGCGTATGGCGGCTTTGATGGGTCTGAGAAATGTCCTGGTGTACACCCATGACTCTATCGGTCAGGGTGAGGATGGGCCGACTCACCAGCCCATCGAACATCTCGCCAGCCTCAGGGGTATGCCTAATATGTCTGTCTGGCGCCCCGCCGATGGTGTTGAAACGGTGGTGGCTTGGCGTGCCGCTGTCGAACGTCAATGCGGCCCGACAGCGCTAGTTCTGTCTCGACAGAGCTTGCCACACCAGGCGCGCTCGGCTACCCAGATCGCTGACGTCAAGCGGGGCGCCTATGTTTTATGTGACAGTGCTGAGCCAGCGCAGATCATTATTATAGCCACGGGTTCCGAGGTCGGCATTGCGGTGCAAGCCTTCGCGGCGCTGGCCAAACAGGGTGTTGCCGCGCGGGTCGTCTCCATGCCCAGTGCCGATGTCTTTGAAGCCCAGGATCAAGCTTATCGAGACAGCGTCCTGCCCCCGACTAACCGCCATCGACTGGCGGTGGAGTCGGCCCATTCGGATTACTGGTGGAAGTGGGTTGGCCTCGACGGTCGAGTCATCGGTATGACCAGTTTTGGTGAGTCCGGGCCCGGTGGCGAAGTGCTGCAGCACTTTGGCTTTACTGCGGAAAATATTGTCGACGTGGCTAGGAGCATGATCTAACCCATGAAGTTTATCGCCATGAAGGATTTGGACCTGCAAGGTCAGCGTGTGCTGATCCGCGAGGACCTGAATGTCCCGGTCAAAGACGGCCAGGTGACCAGTGATGCGCGAATTCGCGCGGCCCTACCGACGATCGAATACGCGCTGGCGGCAGGCGCCAGAGTCATGTTGATGTCGCATCTGGGTCGGCCCACCGAAGGCGTGCCCATCAGTGCTCAGCCCGAAGCCAGCCTGGCGCCGGTGGCGCGGCAAATTGAGCAGTTGACGGGCAAAACGGTGCAGCTGGTGGATAATTATCTACAGGGCTTTGATTGGGGCACGCAGGATCTGGTGCTGTTCGAGAATGTTCGGGTGAATACGGGAGAATCAGCCAACGATGAGACCCTAGCGCGGCAATTGGCCGCCTTATGTGACATCTTTGTGATGGATGCCTTTGGTACCGCCCACCGTGCCCAGGCGACGACGGAGGGTGTTGCGCGATACGCGCCGATCGCCTGTGCGGGGCCCTTGTTAGTGGCAGAACTTGACGCCCTGGAAAAAGCTGTCGCCCAACCCGAAAGGCCGGTGGTTGCCATCGTCGGCGGCAGCAAGGTCTCCACCAAGTTGGAGGTGCTGGATACATTGTCAGACCGGGTAGATACCTTGATTGTCGGTGGTGGTATTGCCAACACCTTTCTCGCTGCCAGTGGTGTCGAGGTGGGTAAGTCGTTGTATGAGCCGGATCTATTGGCTACCGCGAGCCGGTTGCTGGACAAGATCCACATTCCATTGCCGGTCGATGTGGTGGTAGCCAAGTCCTTGTCTGCAGACGCGGTACCTGTGTATAAGCGCGTGGCCGATATCGAGGCTGACGATATGATTTTAGATATTGGTCACCAGACCAGTGAGTTGATTGGGGATATCGTTCGACAGGCAAAAACGATTATCTGGAACGGACCAGTGGGTGTGTTTGAGATTGACGGATTCGCCGATGGCACTCGCAAACTGGGTCAGGCCATTGCAGACAGTGACGGCTTTTCCATTGCCGGTGGCGGCGACACCCTGGCGGCCATCGATAAGTATAGTTTGGCTGAGGACATTTCTTATATCTCCACGGGTGGTGGTGCTTTTCTTGAGTTTGTTGAGGGTAAAACTTTGCCAGCAGTCGCCATTCTTGAGCTGCGAGCGCGGCAGGATAGGCATTAAGGCAAGCTGAAAGTTAGCAGTATTTCATCGGTGCGGCCGACGTCAAATGGCGCTTGGCATTAAAACGAACACGAATCGGAAGGAGCTTTAAAGATGGCGTTAGTGAGTATGCGACAAGTGCTGGATCACGCAGCGGAACATGGATATGGCGTGCCGGCGTTCAACGTTAATAATCTTGAACAGATGCGCGCCGTCATGGAGGCCGCGCAGCAAACCGATAGCCCAGTGATCGTGCAGGCCTCAGCGGGGGCGCGCAAGTACGCCGGTTCGACATTCCTGCGGCACCTCATTTTGGCGGCGATCGAAGAGTTTCCGAATATCCCGGTGGTGATGCATCAAGATCACGGGGGCTCGCCAGATG
>JABMOJ010000505.1 GCA_013204195.1 SAR86 cluster bacterium | reverse complement strand
GTTCTGCCGATTCGGCGACGCCAGTAATGATTGGAATAGGGTGGGTGGTCCTGGCAGTACCGTGATGGCTTCGTGCTGAATGCGCGCAAGAATGATGTCGGCATCAAATACCTGATGGGGCAGCAGGGTGGCGCCGCGCATCAGACAGGCTAGGATGCCGGCCTTATAGCCGAAGCTGTGAAAAAACGGATTGATCACCAGATACCGATCATCCGCGTTGAGTCCAAGAATCTCGGTCCATTGACGAAAAGTCGCCAGGTTTTGGCCGTGGGCGGTCATAACCCCTTTTGGCGAGCCTGTGGTTCCAGAAGTAAATAGCAGGTCAGAGATATCATTGGCCTGGACGGCGCGGGCGCGGCGATCGACAAGCTCAGGACCATGCTGCGCCAGGTAGTCCTCACCCTGCTGACAGAAGTCATCCCAGGTGGTCTGGGTTTGGACACTAGACTGGCCGATAACGATAGTTTGGTGCAAGTCGGGGAGGCTTTGCTCGGCTAACAAGCCTGGGTAATCTTGGTCAAGGAAATGGCCAATGCAAAACAGGGTGGATACCTGGCCACTACGCAAAATTTGCGCAGCCTCGGCGCCCTTATAGCGCGTGTTGATAGTGACGAGCACACCACCGGCATATTGAATCGCGAGTGCCGCAGTCACCCATTGATGAATGTTGGGAGCCCAGATAGCGGCTCTGTCGCCGGCACTAAAGCCGCTAGCGATAAGCGCGGCGGCGACCCTTCGACATTGTTGGCGAATAGTATTGAAAGAGTAGCTCAGGCCGTTGTCATCCACAAACACCTTGTCGCCGAAACTGCTGGCGGCGGCGTCGAGCAGATCAGGGGTGGTTTCACAGCACTCTGGTAACGATATTGTCATGGTGTCAGCGTTAACTCAGCAGGGGTGATGATCGAGGGCAACCAATGTAAATCAGCGCCGTGTTTCTGTCATAGTCCTAATGGATGATGAAGGGTGAAGCGCGTAGACGGCATACTCCCTGCCATCATAGCGTCGCCCTGCCAGTGTCCTGGTAATGCATGTTGGGCACTCACAATCGTGGACAAAATATGAGCAAACTAGATGAATAAGGTGCTTAGTGCTGAGCAGGCCGTAGGTCATATTCGAGATGGTATGACCGTTGGTATCGGCGGCTGGGGCCCGCGTCGTAAGCCCATGGGCTTGATTCGAGCGCTGCTACGCTCAGATGTTCGTGACTTGACCATTGTTGCTTACGGCGGCGCCGATGTCGGTATGTTATGTGCCGCCGGTAAAGTTAAAAAAGTCATCTTCGCTTTTGTGTCGCTAGACTTCATTCCCCTGGAGCCGTATTTTCGCCAGGCTCGCCAGAATGGCTCGATTGAGGTGATGGAAGTCGATGAGGGCATGTTGCTGCTGGGCTTACGGGCGGCGGCATGGAGGGTTCCCTATATACCTACCGCTGTGGGCTTAGGGACCGACGTCCTAAAAAACAACCCTGACATTAGCCTGGTGACCAGCCCCTATGATGACAAAGACTGGGTCGCTATGCCGGCGCTCAACCTTGATGTCTCACTATTGCATGTGGAGCGGGCTGACAGCCGTGGCGTTTGCCAAGTCAAAGGGCCAGACATCTATATGGATGATTGGTTTGCGCGGGCCGCCAAGCAAACATTTGTCAGTTGTGATGAGGTGGTAGACACGAGCTATTTTAGCCAGAGCGAAGAAGCCCGGTATGTGTTCTGGGAACGCGCAGTGACCACCGGTGTGGTGGAAATGCCTGGCGGCGCCCACCCAACATCCTGTGCGCCCCTATATGGCGTAGATGTAGCGCACTTTCATGACTACAACAAATCTGCGGCCAACGGTGGCTTTCAGGCCTATGTCGATGCGTATTTGTCAGGCAAGACTGAAGCAAGTTATCAGCTGGCTGTGGGTGGCATTGACAAGATTATGGCCTCGCCGCAGACAATTTATTAATGAACGATCTTAGCCTCACAGGCTACTGGATATTACCCAATGAGTGAACAAGCGGCTGACTATAGCCTGGCTGAGTTAATGATCTGTGCGGGAGCCGAGGCCTTTCGAGGCGATGGCGAAATTCTAGCCACTGGCATTGGGCTGTTGCCGCGTCTTGGGGCGAGCCTTGCCATGCGCACCTTTAGTCCAGATTTGATGATGACCGACTCGGAAGCCTGGTTGTTAAGCACGCCAAATCCAGTGAGTGGCATGACCACAACGAACGGTTTGAATCGCGAAACTTGGATGGGCTTTTCAAGGATATTTGATAATGTCTGGAGTGGCCGCCGGCACGCGCTGGTAGGGCCTAGTCAGATTGACCGGTATGGGCAAAGTAATATATCGGCATTGGGTGGCACCTATGCGCAACCTAAAGTGCAGATGCTTGGTGTCCGCGGTTATCCGGGAAATTCCATCAGTCATGTCAATTCGTTCTTTGTGTCAGCACACAGCGAACGCGTATTTATTGCCGGCGAGTGCGACGTAGTGTGCTCGGTAGGCTACAACCCGGCCCGATTACCAAAAGGCTACTCTTTCGATGATATCGAGATTCGGCAAGTGATTACCGATCTGTGTGTCATGGATTGGCAAGGCCCGAATCACCAGTTGCGGGTTTTGAGTGTTCATCCGGGCATCGACGTTCAGGAAGTGATAGACAAAACCGGCTTTGAATTGGCCTTTGCCGATGTCATTGAGTGCACTGTTGCGCCTACCCAAGCACAGCTCGCTATTATTCAGCAACTTGACCCATTGAATTTGCGCGCCCAGCAGTTAAAGGGCAATCCATCAGGTCGCCGCGCTTAACCCAAGCGCCGTATTCATTTCAGACCGATTACTTACATCACTTCGACTTGTCCAGTAAGAGACCAATGATATGACCACGACCCAACAGGCAGAAATTTCAGAGCGCGAGGAAGATATCGTCATGTACGCCACGCTCAACGGTGTGGCAACGATTACGATGAATCGACCTAAATATCATAATGCCCAAAATGGTCGCATGACCTATGAGTTGGACGCAGCCTTCAAGCGTGCCGTCGCTGACGATGAGATCAAGGTCATTGTGCTTAAAGGTAACGGCAAGCACTTTTCAGCCGGACACGATATCGGTACGCCTGGCAGAGAAATTAATGACAGCCAAGAGCGTGCTGGCATGTGGTATGACCACGCCAACAAAGAAGGCGGTGAGTTTCTCTATGTCCGTGAAGCCGAGGCCTATCTGGGTATGTGTCGTCGCTGGCGAGAAATCCCTAAGCCGACTATTGCCGCCGTCCAAGGTGCCTGTATTGCCGGCGGTTTAATGCTGGCTTGGGTCTGCGATTTAATTGTTGCCACCGATGACGCCTTTTTCTCCGACCCTGTGGTCCGTATGGGGATTCCGGGGGTGGAATATTTTGCCCATCCGTACGAGCTAAACCCACGCATAGCCAAGGAGTTTCTTTTCCTTGGCGATCGAATGTCAGCAGATAGGGCATATCAGATGGGTATGGTGAATCGTATATCGACTCGAGCCACTCTGGATGAAGATGTCAGAAACATGGCGGAAAAAATCGCCGAGATGCCCCGCATGGGTTTGGCGCTGACCAAACAGGCTATTAATAACGTCGAAGACCTGCAAGGCAAACGCGCGGGTATGGAGGCGGCATTTGCCTGGCATCATTTTGCGCACTCCCATAACGAGTTGGTCTCGGGTGACAAACTGGGTGGCTACGACGCAAAAAAAATGGCAGAAAAAAATAAACAACAAGGTGCCAGCTAGTCGGCTCGATACAGCTTTAATTACGTAATACAAGTCGGCTGAAGCGGTCGGCGTAGGTGAAACATGGATCTGGTATACAGTACCGAGCAACAGGCGTTTCGCGGTGAGGTTAGGCAATGGCTTGAAGAGCATGTGCCCACGACAGCGCTCGAATCATTTGATACCGCCGCTGGTTTCGAGCAGCACCGGCAGTGGGAGAAGACCCTGGCACAGGGTAACTGGGGGATGGTGACTTGGCCCAAGGCCTACGGGGGACTGGGTTGTAATCTGATTGAGTGGCTCATCTTTGAAGAAGAGTACTATCGTGTGAATGCCCCGCTGCGGGTTAATCAAAACGGTATTTTCTTGCTCGGTCCAACCCTCATGGAGTATGGCACCGAGGCGCAAAAACAACGTTTTATCACGAAAATGGCCAGTGGTGAGGAAATTTGGGCGCAAGGATGGTCTGAGCCCGGCGCCGGTTCTGATATGGCGGCGATTCAATCCAAGGCGATACGAGATGGTGACGAGTATGTCATCAATGGCCAGAAAATCTGGTCGACCCGGGCGGTCTTTGCCGATTGGATATTCTGCATCTTTCGGACTGACCCCGATGCCAGCCGACATGCAGGTTTGTCATTTATTTTTGTCCCGTTGAATGCGCCAGGCGTCACGGTTCGGCCTATAAGGCAGCTCAATGGCTTGCCAGGTTTTGCCGAAATATTCTTCGATAATGTCAGGGTGCCGGTTTTTAATCGGCTCGGCGAAGAGGGCGAAGGCTGGAAAATTGCCATGTCGACCGCGGGCTTTGAACGTGGCCTGATGTTGCGTAGTCCGGCCCGATTTCAGGAGGCGGCGAAACGTTTGGTAGCGCTGTATCGCAAAAAACGTAACGACATTCTCGACTTGTCTGTAGAAGACGCTGTGGTGCGTTGTTACATGGACGCCCAGGCCTATGCGCTATCAACTTATCAAACAGCTTCGCGGTTGATGAGTGGCGGCAATATCGGTGCCGAGTCGAGCTGTAACAAAATATTTTGGTCTGAACTCGATATGCAAATTCACGCCACTGCGATGAATTTGTTAGGCTCCAAGGCGGAACTAGAGCCGGGTTGTGATGATGCTGCGGCAGAGTTAGGCGCTTGGCTGGATGGCTTTTTGTTTTCATTGTCAGGCCCGATTTATGCCGGCACAAACGAGATTCAGCGGAATATTATTGCCGAGCGAATGCTGGGGATGCCAAAAAAATAGTCGTGATCAACACCCGTTTCGCCGTCATCAATCATTGAGTGAGCATAGTGGATTTTAATTTTACTGAAGAGCAATTGGCCTTTCGTGATGGTGTCGCTGACATCCTTCGCGATGAAGTCACGCCTGCGACAATCCGTCGACGTTGGGACAGTGACACCGGTCTGGATGCTGGCTTGAGTCATCGACTCATCGATTTTGGTCTGCCTGCGATGTTGGTGCCAGAGGACATGGGCGGTCTGGGACTATCAGAAGTAGATTTTATTCTGTTGGCGCAAGCCTGCGGTAGTGTCGCCTTACCTGAGCCGTTGGTTGATGAAGCGCTAGTCGCGACCCCGCTATTGGTCGAAATAGCGAATACAACAATGACCGGTGGGGAGCGAGCCCGGGCACTATTACCGGAAGTGGCCAATGGCACCACTCGAGTCGCCATCGGTCATTGGATTAACCCTTATATCAACTTTGCCGACAGTGCTGATCTGTTGCTGTTGGCCCATGGTGACGAGGTGCATCTTATTGCGGCCAGTGATGCACAATTAGTGAGCCAGCGTAGCCTGGATCCAAGTCGGCGCCTATCGAAGATTACGTGGCAACCCAGTCAAGCATCGCGGCTTGCCGACGGACCAGTAGCGGCCACCTTGTGGCGCTGCGCGCTGAATCGCGGCGCCTTGGGCATTGCCGCTCAATTGTTAGGCTTGGCCGAGGCCATGTTGCAGCAGACAGTTCAGTACAGTATTGACCGCCAACAATTTGGCCGTTCTATCGGCGCGAATCAAGCTGTTAAGCATCTGTTAGCTGACTGTGCGGTAAAAATCGAGTTTGCCAAACCCGCAGTCTACCGCGCGGCCTATACCGTCTCTGTCGCGCCGGCCCGCGCCGACTTTGCGGTGTCTCATGCCAAGGTGGCGGCCGGTCAAGCGGCGTTGTTGTGTGCCAAAAATTGCATGCAAGTGCATGGTGCCATGGGCTATACGTGGGAATGTGATTTGCAAATATGGATGAAACGCAGCTGGGCGCTGGATAAAAATTGGGGTGACGCGGGTTTTCATAAAAACAGAATTCACGAGTGGTTGCTTAGACCTGGGGCCTTGCTGGGTGCCGATCAGACCTTTGGTAATGCTCATCTAGCCGTTGTGGCGGAATAATTTCAGGAGATTAAGACATGAAAACTCAAACGACACGACCTCAAGCCTATATTGTTGATGCAGTGCGAAGCCCTACCGGCCGCCGCAAAGGTGGTCTGGCAGATGTCCATGGCGCTGATCTCGGCGCGCATGTGCTCAGTGCGATTGTTTCCAGAAATTCCATTCCCGACACGGATTACGACGATGTAATCTTTGGTTGCGTCGATACTATCGGGC
>JABMOJ010000504.1 GCA_013204195.1 SAR86 cluster bacterium | reverse complement strand
CTGCTGGAAGGTGAGGGTGCTGTGAATGTTGCCGGTTACTACATTCACCAGCCGATTCTGGCAGCGCGCCCCGATGCTGTCAGCGCCGTGCATGTGCACACAGGCTGGGGCACGCCCTTTTCTTCGGAAGCTCGTTTGCTGGAGCCTATTACTCAGGAGGCCTGCATTTTCTTCGAAGATCATGCGTTGTTCGACGATGAAGAAGTTCAGGTTCAAAGCCTCGAGGCAGGTACTCGAATCGCCGAGGCGCTGGGGAATACTCGAGCCATTATCCTGCGGAACCACGGTTTGTTAACGGTGGGAGATAGTGTCGCAGAGGCCGTCGGTAGTTTTGTCTATATGGAACGTGTGGCCGAGGCGCATATGAAGGTCAGGCACGGCAAGCCCATCTCAGCGGCGGCGGCCCGATTTGCGCAAGCAGACTTAGTCAGCCAAGGTATTGGTCGCTCGGGTTTTGCTTCGCTGGTGCGACGCCATATTGGCGATCCCGAGATCGTAACCCATTAAGCAGAATTCATGACGCAAGGTCGGCGTCAGCCGCGACCTAGTGTGTGGAGCAAACGCGCGCCCTAAGGGGTTCGTAGTGGAGCTGGAGTCAGTGCTAGCACTAAGAGAAAATCGTTCGAACATGCAGTGCGCTAGTGTTTCACTAGGCACGAATTTGTTTTAATAATAAGGAGAATAGAATGGATTTTTTGATGAACACAACTATTTTGGCGCCCGCGGCAGTTTTAGTGGCCTGGTCTATGGTCATGATGCTTTGGGTTGTCGTGACCCGCTTTCGCGCCTTTGGTGAGGCGGGCGTCGATCTAGCGAATGCTGAGCCCGGTGGCCGTTATGTGGATCTGGAAGCGACGATGCCGGCTAAGGTTAACTGGAAAGCGCACAACTTTACGCATCTGATGGAACAGCCCACCATTTTTTACGCCGTGGTCTGCATTATCGCCATTGCCGGTGGCAGCGGTGCTGTCGTGGCGTGGGCTTGGGCCTACACCTTTATTCGTATTGCCCATAGCTTGTGGCAATCATTGGTCAACACTGTACCGATTCGATTTGCGCTGTTTGTCGGCTCCAATGTCTGTCTGCTGGTACTGAGTTATCACGCGTTGAGTTTGACCCTGGGCTAAATTCGCCGCGGTGGTGCTGGTATTATGTGCGCCACCGCCTTTGGCGTGTCCAGAATGGCGCAGGTGTGCCTAGCGCATCCCAGTATCAGGGCTTGCGGATGAGGTTTACGTCAGTGGATAGTTTGCAGGAGACTCTGGCAATGGGTAAACAAGTCCGCCTTCAGGGAGATTGGTAAGCATGAGCACTATTCCCAACGAGTTTGATCCTACCGATGTGGCATCTAAGTCTGCTCCGGAGCGGCAGATGTATCAGGCACAGAACGCGTCGCGAGAGCCGATGAAGTCGGTACTCGAAAACAATCCGGAGATCTATTTTGTGCCACCCAAGCGCCGCGGTGATTGGGGTACATGGGAGTTCAAGCCCGGATCCTATTACGACACCACGGTCGGTTCGAAACATCCTTTTTGGCACGACAAGGGCTTGCCGCAAGCCAGTAAAGATATCGAACAGCTACGCGCGGACATGTTGAAGTGGGGCTACTGTAAGGTTGAAGACGCGCTGAGTCCTGATCAGGTGGCTGTCATTCGGCAGCGGGTATTAGAGCAAGCTGAAGGCGAGAGGCTGGCGGGCATTGCGCAAAGGACACCTAGCGGCCAAAACATCAACTGCTGCGTGAACAAGGGGGTGTGTTTTGAAGGGCTTATAGAGCAGCATCCTGGTGTCGTTCAAGGCGGCCCCTTAGTTGAGCAGTTAGTAGCGGAAGCATTAGGAGCCGACTGGATCAGTACTTCTCTTATTGCCTCAATCTCATTAGAGGGTGGTGTGCCGCAAGCATTGCATCAAGATCAAAATAACGCGTTAGATTCTAAAAGCCCAATGTCGATTAATATTCTCACACCTATCACCGACGTTGATGAGACAAACGGCGGCACGTTGGTGATTCCCGGCAGCCACCTAGTGTTGTCTGAGGCGATGCGCGCCAATAAGCCGGTGGGTAAGCTCCCGCCCGCCATCAATATTGACGCGAAAGCCGGTACGATGGTCATCACAGACGGTCGTTTGTTGCATGGTACGGGCGTCAATCATACCCGTTCACCGCGCATCGTGATGCTCAACGGCATGCAAAAACCTTTTTTGCGCCAACAAGAGAACTGGATGTTGTCCGTTAGCCCGGAAGTACTGCAGCGAGCCAGTGCCAAGTTACTGCACCGCATGGGTTATCAAGCGACAAATGCGGCGCAAACCAACGAGGGTCATGGTTTTGGTGCGCGAGGTTTGGTGGATGAAGCCGCGGGTTCTATCCTCGACTTCCGACTTGCTGCCGATCGCGGGGAATACTTGCGAGTCGGCCAGCTGGGTCCAAACTCAACACCGCAAGACTTGAATGCACCGTTCACGCTGCGTGATGTTGTGCGCAAGGCGAGGGCGGGCGGGCAGAGTGCGCCAGTGGGTATCGGTGGCGTGAAGCCAAATTAAGGTTTAGATATGGATCCAATCAGTCAAGGTG
>JABMOJ010000503.1 GCA_013204195.1 SAR86 cluster bacterium | reverse complement strand
GGCATATTGAACACGATCCAACGATCGTCGCCGCAAGGGTAACGGTTGGCGGTTGGCAGCAACATGTTTTCTCTTGAACGCTGTCTCACTGGTGCTTGGTCAACGGCAGTGGTCGCGAAATCACTGGCCTGGGTCCAGACGGCAGTCTCATACAGCGACGTCTCAACGACCTGGCCCGTGCCTGTGCGTTCGGCTAAACGCAGGGCGCCGAGTATGGCCCCTACTAAGGCCAGGCCGGTGGTGTGGTCGCCTTGGGCTGGGCGTGCCATGGGTACGATACCATGGGGTCCTTCGCGCATGGCATCATAAAGACCAGAGCGGCCAAAGAACGCCGTAACGTCGTAACCGGGTCGCCAGGCATCTGGCCCAGTTGTGCCGTAGCCGGTCAGTGTGGCGTGAACCAGGCTGGGGTTGATTGCCAGGAGTGTTTCCGGGTCGAGCCGAAACTTTTCCTGGCGCTGGGCTAACAGATTACAGACGAATACCTGGGCTTTGCTGCAGAGTTTATGAATGATGTCGATAGCCGCCGGATTGGTCAGGTCGACACAGATTGAGCGTTTACCGCGATTGTCGACATCAAACTGGAAGTCATAGTCACGCACGCCGTCTATCTTCGGTGGCCTGCCATTGCTACGCATGGGGTCACCGGTCAAGGGTTCGACTTTGATTACGGTAGCACCCATATCAGCCAAAATCGCGGCGGCGCTGGGTGCGGCCATCCAGTTGTCAATTTCAATTATCGTGATGTCATCCAGCGGTAGTGCCACAGTAGCTCCTCTTGGTATTGTTTCAATGAATCAATAGTACCTTGTTTAACCATCAATGGTGCAAAATCGACCAGTGAATATCTGCGGTTGATGGGCGAGGCTCAGGCGCAGCTATAGCGTCGAACAAAGATCAAAAGGTTAGTCTTGAGCCTGGTCTTTCAAATACATAAAGAGCTGACGATCGTGGCGGCTGGTAGCCGACAAACTGCCTGTGCGCACATAAGGTGCCCAGGGTGATGGTGCTACGCCTTCCACTTTATCGCCCATGACGGTGACTCGCTGGATGATTCGCTCGCCAACAAAGTCGTTCAAGACAAAGTGTTGCGTGCAGCGGTTATCCCACATGGCGATGGTACCTTCAGTCCAGGACTTACGGACGGTAAACCGTGGTTGAGCGACCCACTGAGTCAGATAAGTCAGCAGCGCGGCACTTTCGCCCGCGTTCATCTCAACGATGCGGCGGGTAAAGTGTTCATTGACGTATAAAGCCTTACGCCCGGTGACTGGATGAATGCGAACGACCGGGTGAATGGTCATCTGATCGGGGCGATTGTGAGGGGCAGCATCGTGCAGTGCGGTGAGGCCCTCGCAGAGGGCTTGCATCGGGGGAGATAATTCATCATACGCGGCGTAAAGACTGGCCCACATGGTGTCGCCACCTACCGCCGGTGACTTTACCATATGCAGAATGGACATTAGTGCCGGGCTGTCTTGAAAGGTAATATCAGTGTGCCACTCGTCGGCTATGCCGCCTTGGGTGGCGACCAGTTCAAACAGTTCTGGATATTCGACATGGTTACTGTCTTTTAAATTGGGGTGGCCCTCGAGTTCGCCAAATTGACGTCCGAACGCAATATGCTCGGCTTTGCTAGGAGACTGATCGGGGAAAAATAGCACCAGATGTTCGATCAACAGTGCCTTGATGGCGTCAATGTCATTGGTTGATGCGGTAGCCACTTTGGGTCCACGGATATCTGCACCGAGTGAGCCAGATAGCCGAGTGACTTGCCAATCTTTAGGGATAATAGCCGTCGGCATGGGGGCGCTTCCTGTATGAGATGGTCGTTTTTTTCAGCATAAACCAGCTTGAGAAAAACTAACAGTAGGCCGCGCCGAAGATGTTTTCGCGATCAACCGCGTGATGGTTTGCTCAACTGGGCTGAACGGTCTAGTTGAAGCCATCCTCTAAAACGATTTGCAGTGGCAGGCCACCGCCAGCTGCATCTGTGAGGTGGAAGTTATAAATTTCGCCGTTCACCAATTCGACGGCCAATGGGCCAAAGACTATGTCTTTGGTGCCAGCATCAGTGACGATCAAGTCGTAGCTGCCAGGATCGAAGCTTATGCTGCTGGCGCCGAGTAATGAGTTGTTAATGCTTTTTGGCGATTCATCGGTGATGCTGGTTGCGGGTGCCACAAAATAGTAATCGAGCAGGCCGCTGCTCGGTGACGCGTGGGTGGCTGTTAGAATAAATCGCGTAGGGATATTTCGCTTGTCTTCTGCCTTTAATGCCAGGCTCGGCGCTGTGTCTGTGCTCAGGCCGGTAACGGTCAGCGTATAATAGTTCCCTTGGCTGATGGTCGGTGTAGCCTCAGCCAATATCGTCGAAGGGTCGCCAGCGGCTGTGAGTTTTAGGGCAAACTGGCCGCGAAGGTCGGTAAGCAAGCCGTCCGTTATTTCATTAAAGGTGACGTTAGCGGCAAACAACACATCATTGAGGAAGACGTCAATCGGTCCTTGATCGGGTAACGTGTTAATTATTCGAATCGCAGCGGGTAAATTTTCCAGGCTAAAGAACTGAGTGCCTGAAGGGCTGAGACTGGCCACTCGAACGCCTTTGCCGGCAGGGCCGAAATAGTCTGCCAACACCAAGAGGGCGCGACTCTGAACTGGCAGACTAAAGCTTCCCGAACGCCAGAGTATCTGGCCGTCAGTGGGTGCTGTGCCGGTTGCTGGCAGAGAACTGACTGCCAAAAGTTCATAGTTATCACCGCTGCTGGGGTTGATTGTCAAGGATTCGGAGAATTGGCCCAATAAAACGCTAGTCTGGGCGCTGAAATCACCATCTTGAACCAATAGAAAACCCACCTCTGAGCTCAAGCTGTTGGCCGCATGGACAATCTGAACCTCTGTGTAATCGGCGGCAGTGCTAGTTATCGGTGGGTTCTGGAGTTCCAATACCACAGGGCTGCTGACTGTTCCGGCAATGATCACCGTGGCCTCGTTTCGAGTAGGAACTGTCAGTTGGCGATTCAGCAGCAGCTCTCGCTGCCCATCAGGGAAGTAGAAAACCTCCATGTTTCGAGACAGACCAGGCAATATATTGAAAAATGGTGAAGCCTCACTGAAATTAACCGAGGCCTGGTTGAGATTAGACACGGATACGCTTAATACGGTGGAGTCCGGTAGGGCATGGAATACTCGAACAAAGCCCGTCGGTACACTGATCGGTTCAACAAAACCTTCTTCTGTGCCGCAAGCGGTCAGGAACAGAAGTGCCGTAAGTGATAAAACTACATTGATCGAACGTCGCATAGACAATCTTCTAAGGCTCAAGGAAATTCAAGGCGCAACAATAGTTGATATTAACCTTTGATGCCAGTGACAAGCGACTCCCAAAGCCCTGTCAGCCATGAAAGATGGTGCGAAAAGCAACGATGCTGGCGGCGGTGCTGACATTTAACGATTCTACCCCGTGATTCAGCGGGATACCGACCAGTTCATCACATATAGCACTGATTTCGGGGCTAAGGCCGTCCGTTTCATTACCCAGAATAAAAACTTGTTTACCGGTCACGGGGATATCCTGAATTGAGCGGCTGCCCCCGGCGGCTAGACCCAGTATCGAAAAGTGATTGGTTTTAAGCTGTTCCAGGGCCGGGCCCAGTTCGTCACAATAATAGATCGGCACTTTTAATACGGTGCCGGCACTGGCCTTAATCACGAGTGGGTCAATGCGGGCGCAGCCTTTTTGCGGTAACAGCAGACCTGCACAAGGTGATGCGCCAACGACGCGGATAATTAACCCGAGGTTCTGCGGATTAGTGACTCTGTCGAGGGCGATCAAATTCAGGTTGGTGTCTGGATGATCTTGGGAGAACTGGCATAGATTAGCTAGCGGTTGATACCCAGGCGCTTCAATATCGATGGCGACACCCTGATCCTGACGGCCGTTCCTTGAGATCCGCGCCAGTGCTTCGCGGCTGTGGTAGCAAACTTCAACGTTTTTGGCCTCTGCCAGGGCGATGATGTCGGCAATAATGCCGGTGGGCTTATTAGTCTGGGCCAGGTGCAGTCGAAACGGCGTGGTCCCTGCGGTGGTTAGGGCCTCATAGACAGGCTTGCGCCCATAGATCGTCAGCAGGCTGTCAAAAAATGACTTGCGCTGTGTATAGCGTTCTTTTTCAGGCTCAGACATGGGTATCAACTTATCCTGGTTAATCGATTCGAAACTTCACGGCAAAACTGCTGGAGACGGGGGGTACAGGTTAAACGGCCGGTGCCACGAGGCTATGTTGACACAATTTCGAGGGTTGATGTAGATCTCATTGTGGGACGCGTTGACGATCATCGCGCTTGCGGTTTGAGGCTGCCCTTGAAGTAGAAATTACGCTACGCTGACGGTTCTTTGATAGCTAAAGGATAAGGCTGATTTGAAATTCCCAATACTGGCGCCAAGCCTGTTAAGTCTGCTGCTGCTGACAGGTTGTGGAGAGTTGGATAAACCGCGTGCCGGGGCGCCGGCAGAGCCAATCCTGCTGGGTCCTTGTGATCGTCCAGATGACCCTGCCTTGGTGAGGATTGTTAACGAGGCGCAATGCGCTCAGATCCAAGTTGCCGAAAATCCTCGTCAACCTGATGGCCGACAGATCGAACTTGCGGTGATGGTGCTGCCGGCTATTGCGCGAGTTGCGAAGCCCGATCCGATTTTTTACCTTGCCGGGGGACCTGGACAGTCAGCTATTTCCAGCGGCCCCGCTGTGTTCAGTGCCTTGCTGGAACTGCGTAGGCAGCGGGAAGTGATACTGGTTGACCAGCGAGGTACCGGTCGGTCCAATAACTTGAGCTGTGTAGCGTCGGAGACTCCAGAGGACTTTACCTTATCATCAGCGGCGGCATTAGCGCTGGAAGTGAACAAGCTCAGAGAGTGCTTGCCAACGCTGGATGCGGATCCGGCGCTGTACACAACCTTGATCGCTGCGGGGGATCTCGATTTTGTCAGGCGAGCGTTGGGTTATGAGCAGATTAACTTGTTGGGAATCTCCTATGGCACTCGTGCTGCACTGGTATATCTACGGCAATTTGGCGCTCACGTCAGATCGATGATTCTCGATGGCGTGGCACCGCCCTCGGTGAATATCCTGGCAGGCGCCTCAGCAGATACGGATGTCGCCCTCGATCGACTCTTCCGCGACTGCCAATCGTCCTCGGCATGTGCGCAAGCATTCCCTGATCTGCGCGCCCATTTCGTTGGGTTGACCCAACAGTTGACCCTTAACCCCGTCGAGGTGGAAATTCGCCATCCTAAGACCGGCGAGTTGATCCTGATGAGTATCGATCACGTTCTTGTGGCTCGTCTGGTGCGTCAGGTGCTCTATCATCGGACCCTGTCAACATTGCTGCCCTTGGCTTTGAGTCAAGCAGTTGAGGGCGACTATCAAGCCT
>JABMOJ010000502.1 GCA_013204195.1 SAR86 cluster bacterium | reverse complement strand
CATCCAGGATGGCCTGCACCTTACGCGGATCCTTGTCCACTTCCAGACCCAAGGCCAGTGCCGCAGCCGACGGCGTTACCGTACGTAAATCCAGATAACGATTTTCGGCCTTCGAAACCACCTTCTGAGCGATCACGATGACATCATCTGCCTGCAACACTTCGCCCATGGCCAAAACCGCATGGCTGATAATTTGCGCCAGATCATCCCCAGGCTCGATCATGGGGATGCCTTCAATACCAATAAAGCTCAGTCTCATGGACTATTCAGCCGCTGGTGCACCGGTGATGACGATACCGGCTCCGTTGATCTTGTGATGCCGGTTAATGGAAATCAGCACCGACGTCATCGCCTCGGCAGCTGCAGAATTCGCCAACGGACCTGCATGCCAGCCGCGCAGACCAAGGGCTTCTACCAGCGTGATCACCGTGTCGCGAGCAGAGCGCTTGTTTCCTGTCACCAAAACATCACAGGCGATGCCATGGTCACCCTGCAGATGCATGGCGCCGACATTCTGGAAAGCTGAGACGACATCAACCTCGTCACCGAGAAACGCTTGCGCTCGAACAACGGCAGAACCGCCTTCAGGAAGCTGCACTGTGCCAACCTTGGGCGGCATCAGGGGCACTGTCACATCAATCAGGACCTTGCCGATCAGGGCTGGCTTAACCGTCTCTAGGGTACTGATCTGATGAGAGAATGGCACTGTCAGAACCACTAGGTCTGCAGCTGTGGCGGCCTCCAGGTTTTCATGTCCACTGACATTCAAATCTGGAAACTCTTTTAAGAGATCAGCCGCTGCCGATTGACCCTTCTCGAGAGTCCGTGAGCCAATCAAGATCTGATATCCCGCTCGGGACCACTGCCTGGCGAGCCCACCACCCAGATCACCTGTGCCGCCTAATATTGCAATGGATTTAATTTGGTCTGACATATTACGTTTCTCGCTGCTAAAAGGGCCTGATTATTCCTCAATCGCGGCATGCAAACAACCGCCAAACCCTCGCGAGCAGAGTTACACCGGTAACGCCGTCACTCTTAGCCCATATAGCGCCGATCGAGTTCGTTCTGAATAATGCTAATGCATTGGGACGCGTGGAGCATTACCGGCCCCAGGGAGACTTTTTTGACACCTTGACGCGCCATGGCCTTGAAGTTCTTTTTGGGCATGGGTATATGGTCCGTTAACAGGAAAACTGCATCGACCGGAATATCCACTGTGCGAATATCATCACCTTTGGGGTCCAGCAAAAATACTTGCTGGTCTTCGACTTTGGCTTTCACCAGATGCTCGAAGCTAATCGCTGTGGCGCGCACGCCAATGGGCGTGGTAATACTGGCTTCCTTACTGAGCCCCTTGGCAAGGTGCAAGCTGTCGGCAATAACCTTGAGCAGAGCCGCTTCCGTTGTGCCACCCAAATCGCCGAGTTGAGCACCCTCTAGCGTCAGGCAACGGGAAAAATCCAGCGAGTCTTCAAGCACCAGACTGAGCGTCGTGTCTTCTCGATGACCTTTGGATATCATCAAGGCGCTGACGATGATCTGCGCCAGGTACTCTACATGGGCGCCGGTACCCACCGACGCCAGAAAATGTGCGGGATCGGTGCTAGCGGCACGGGCTCTGACGATAAATTCAGGCATATTCAGTTAACCTTTCAGGCTGCGGTAGAAAGCTGTCGCCAACGTTCCCGAACGAGTATCACCCATCAAACCCGGATGCATCTTATTCATCACATAGGCGATGCTACTGCGCGCCTCTTGGTCGATGATCACCAAAGAACCGCCCCAACCGCCCCAGGAACACACCTGAGGTTTGAGAATCCCAAAGCCCAGACCAAAGCTCATTGGTACATTCAATACCAGATCTTCGCCTGAGATCCGCGACTGCATAACACTGGCGGCAGTCTCCGGCGACATCAACCTAATTCCATTGGCCTCACCACCACAGGCCAGTATCGCGTGAATTTTGGCGACTGATCGCGCGTTACCATGACCGTTGGCCGCTGGAATTTCCGCTCGGCGCCAGTCTGCCGTTCTAGACGCGAGGGCGTTGGTTGCAGGACTTCTAAAGGTTTTTACGCGAACGGAGTCAGCATCACCGGCCACTTCCAGTCGACCTTTCGAGTTAGGGGGAACCAGATCACTGATACGCGGGAATTCGGACAGCGGCACACCGATAAAGAAGTCCGCCTGCAATGGTCGCGCAATCTCGGTCTGAAAAAATTCGCCGATACTCTGACCGCTGATGCGCCGAACAATCTCGCCGATTAAAAAACCCTGGGTGATAGCGTGGTAACCCGTGGCCGAGCCCGGCGTCCACCAAGGTTTTTGCGCCGCCAATAAACCGGTGATCTTATCCCAGTCATACAATTCGGCCTCAGACACCCGGACTTCCAAACCCGACAGCCCCGCCGCATGATTCATTACATGCCAGACTTTGACTTCCGCTTTTCCATTCTGGGCAAATTCGGGCCAGTATTGGGCGACGGGCGCATCGAAGTCCAATTCGCCTCGATCCGCCAATAGCAATGCGCACAAAAATGACATGGTCTTGGTCGTGCTATAAACATTGGTGATCGTGTTCTCCTCCCAGGGTCTCTGTTTCGCCTCATCCTGGTGCCCGCCCCAGAGATTGACCACCGTCTCACCATCAACGGTGGCCGCGAAGGAAGCTCCTAGATCAGCGCCAGACTCTATACTGGCAGCGAGTACGTCTCTGACATTTTCAAATCGGGGATCGCAATACCCGTGAATCTCTGTGGACATAATTTTTTTACCATCATAATGAATGTTTCGCTAACGGGCTGACCTACCGGGCTAACTTCGCACCAAACACGTCAGCCTGCCTCGCCTAGACCGTGGCTATCAAACCACTCAGGCTAAGCCATTGGCAATACCCAACATCGCTCCACTGATTTTGGCACCGACCTCGCCAACCAGAATCCCTGCGAATCGTTATTTAAAAGTAAATTAACAGGCGATTTAGATTGCGCGGAAGATGGAATTCATGAATGACAAAAGTTTTCCACAATTTCTGTGGATAAGTCTGGTGATAACTTCTGCTATCACGGTTTTAAGGGCTAAAAACCAGTCGCAACGAGATTGTGCGTTTTTTATACAGGTCGTGGCGGGTCGATTAATATCAACGACTTACGCGCACAATCTGAAATAATTGAGAACAATCATGATCACTGCTCGAGTTTTGCCAACTCGGGTCAGATTGTGAATAAGTTTTTCAGGTTTTGTCAAAAACACCCTAGAAAGCCCGCCCCAAACAACCTGTCTATAGTGGTTTTTCGACATCTGACCCTCAAATTTACAGAAGATAGCCCGGGGTCAACCTT
>JABMOJ010000501.1 GCA_013204195.1 SAR86 cluster bacterium | reverse complement strand
TGGCCGCCCGCGGAATGGCCTATCAGCACGACCCGTCGCAGATCCAGCGGATAATGATGCAACTGCCGAACGTAGTCTACGCCCTCACCGACATCCATAAAACTACCGGGAAAACCACCCCCCACATCACCGACTCGTCGATACTCCAGGGACCAAACCCCATAGCCCTGCAGCTTCAGGCTCATCGCCATCGCTCGACTATGAGCGATATCAAAGGCATTCAACCAACAACCACCATGGATCAAAATCAATAGCGGCGCGCCCTTCGCCGGCGCGTCTGAGGGTAGCCAAAGCTCCCCAAATTGCTGCTCAGACTTTCCATAGAACAGCTTAGCATCAGGCGCACTGGCCGGCAGGGCCAACACTTGATTGAAGGTGGCATGGTTCATTTCGGTTCGCCCATTGTCGCTACTCGCTCGACCAAAGACAGCCTGTCGCTCGACACCAATCTAGATTAAGCCACGGGCATCTTTTAGGCCACGAAAGCGCGCCTTGATCTCCTCGGCACTGGCTCGCAAGTCGACGATGGGGGCCAAATAGCCGGTCGAATCTTTTTCCAGCCGGTGTATCGCTTTAGCGGGCCAAGCCGCTAACTCCGGCACCCATCGCTTGATATACACGCCGTCGACATCAAACTTAAGTTGTTGTCGCCAGGGATTAAAGACTCTGAAATAGGGCTGCGCATCTGCACCGGTGGACGCCGCCCATTGCCAGCTGCCATTGTTCACACAGGCGTCATAGTCCGTCAGATACCGAGCAAAGAAGGCCTCGCCCAGGCGCCAATCCACATGCAAGTTTTTCACTAAAAATGACGCTACCACCATTCTCACTCGATTATGCATATAGCCGGTGTTTACTAACTCGCGCATACCTGCATCGATAATCGGGAACCCAGTTTTTCCTTCACACCAACACTGAAATTTTTCACCCGCCTGGTCCCAAACAATACCATCATAAAGTTCGCGGAAGGCATGACCAAAAACTCGCGGCCGGTGATGCGCCACATGGGTAAAGAAATCACGCCAGTATAGCTGACGCAGCAATGGGTGCTGGTCACCAAGATTTTCGGCAATCTCTTGGTAGGCCTCGCGCACCGAACAGGTACCGAATTTCAAGTGTGCTGACAGATGACTCGTGCCTGGCAGTGCCGGAAAATTGCGATCTGTCTCATAAGTCTCCAGTGGCGCCAGGTTCGCCAAGACCTGCAATGCACCTTGCCTGCCCGGCAGAAATACTGACTGGGCTTTGCCTCGGGGCACACCTGGCGGTAAGTCCTCCAGTACGATATCGCTGAACTTAGTCGAACAGAGATTGGTAGGCATATCCTCCTGAGGAGGCGCGACAAACAATTGTCGCGCCCGATTGTAGAAGGGCGTGAAAACGGCATAATGGCCGCCATCGCCTTTGTAAACTTGCTCAGGCTCATTGATCAAGGCGTCACTAACTGTAAAAAAATGAACATCGCGAGACCTACAGGCTGCCTCCAGACCGGCGTCTCGTCGACGGCTATAGGGCGTATAATCGCGATTCACATAAACGCAACTGAACGCCTCGGTGTTGAGCAGACCCTCAACCACATCCAGCGGCTTGCCAAAAAACACATTCAATCGTCCACCAATAGCTTGTATCTGTTGGCTCAGATCCACGAGGCTGGCATGGAGGAATTCCAAGCGAAAGTCGCCCTCGCTATATCCTGCCAAAATAGCTTCGTCATAAATAAAACAGACAACAACCTCACTCGACTGGCGCGCGGCTTCCAGTAGCCCGGTGTTGTCGAAAACCCTTAGGTCACGGCGAAAAATAAATAAGCTTTTAGTCATCGGTACTCACCAGGGGCAGTCGCTGCTGCTGTTATTTTGTTCAGACTCGCCGGCATAATGCACGCGACGACCTGCGGGGTTAAAAGCTCCGCCAAGCGAGCTGGCGCTTATCAACTTGAGCACCTCAGCCGCGCTATTTTAAATCACTCACAACCTGATGCCGATAAACCCACAACTCGAAGTTGCATCAGACTCTCACTGAACCTATTCTTGCACGACACTCAAACTGTGAATACCTATGTCGCCCACATTGATAACTCGCCCCGATCAGGTCACGCCCGAGTGGCTCACGCTGGTCCTTCAACACGCTGGCCGGGATGGCCGCGTGGAGGCTTTCGACGCTGTGACCATTGGCACCGGTCAAGTGGGTGAGAATGTCCGTTTCACCTTGTCGGGCTCTGGCGTTCCCCCGTCTGTGGTAGGCAAATTCGCATCCTCAGACCCCACCAGCAAACAAAGCGGTATTGACCTGCAGAATTATATTCGGGAGGTCTTCTTCTACGAAAATTTGCAGGACAGTGTCGACATACAAACCCCTGACGTGCTGTTCGCCATCGCTGATGAAACCACTCATGATTTCGTTATTGTTATGGAAGACCTGGCACCGGGGGAACAGGGTGATCAATTGGCTGGTTGCACCGTCGACCAAGCCGCCTTGGCACTAGAGCAACTGGCGAAGTTGCAAGGCCCACGGTGGGGAGATAAATCTCTGCTGCAGTACCCCTTACTCAACGGCAGTATGACGCCAGAAAACGCCGAGATGGTCCAGGGTCTCTATAACATGCTGGAGCCCGGTTTCCAGGCACGCTACACCGGTCTGTTGGACAATGATTATATCAAAACCTGCAGGTTGGTTGGCGAACGACTAGATGCCTACAGCAACTTCTACGATGGTCCGCCAGCATTGGTTCATGTGGATTACCGGCTCGACAATATGATGTTCGGTGGGCCCTATCCGCTGGCAGTAGTTGACTGGCAGTCAATCGCACTGGGCTGTCCGTTGGCCGACGCCAGCTATTTTCTGGGCACATCGCTGCTACCGGAAGTGCGCCTTAAAGAAGAACAACAATTGTTAAAGCATTACCTGGGTGTACTGAAGTCTTATAAAGTTGATCTGAATTTCAACAAGGCGTTCAGCTATTACCGCAATCATGCGCCAGCGGGTCTGATCATGGCCGTGATTGCCTCGATGATTGTCGGCGAGACCGACCGTGGTAACGAGATGTTTATGGTGATGGCCAATCGCAGCGGCCAGATGTGCCTTGAGCTTGACTGGGCCAAGCTCACCAAAAAGGCATCTTAATCGAGATGATTGACCGCGGGGCTTAAACAGCAATGGGCTGGTAACAGCGAATGATAAAATCCGCTTGTGTTGTCAGCTGCGTGAGATGATCCAGTTCGCTGACGGTCTCACGTCGAGCCGTCCATACAAACGGCGTCATGGTCAACAGCGCGTCAATCTCTTCTCGAGCCTGCAACACCACAGGGAACTGCAGCGTGTCTTCGAGCAGGCAGTCAAAGCCTTCGGGCATCGTTGGCGCTACGTGATTCCGTGGTTCGGCGTAGATCCCCTGTTTCAGCTCGTATAAATGTCTTGGCCCGGGAGACACGACAATAATGATGCCCTGAGGGCTTAATACTCTGCGGACTTCACCGAAATCACCCGGCGCAAAGATTCGGATCATCACATCGATTTGATCATCTTGTACCGGCAAATGAAAATTGCTGGCAACAGCAAACTCGATCCCGGCATGCTGACGGGATGCCAGGCGCAGCGCCATTCGAGAAATGTCGAGGCCAGTGACTCGAGAAGGTGTATGCAGTTCCCGTAATCCCGCAGCCAGCGCACTCGTGTAGTAACCCTCGCCACAGCCACAGTCCAGAACATTGACCGGCCCAGCAATGCGCGAGCTGTCACGCACCCTGTCACGCACCCCGTCACAGACAATAGCCACCAGCCGATTTGCCAGAGGCTGATAATGACCGGCCGCCAGAAATGCCTGCCGGGCTTTGATCATCTCTGCCCCGTCGCCGGGCTCTCGGCTGCCTTTGTGATTCACG
Organism: SAR86 cluster bacterium; assembly: GCA_013204195.1. Taxonomy (GTDB): domain Bacteria; phylum Pseudomonadota; class Gammaproteobacteria; order Pseudomonadales; family Azotimanducaceae; genus UBA4582. The sequence goes on along the minus strand of JABMOJ010000501.1, from coordinate 2,477 downwards.
GGCAACAGGTTGATATACCCTTGCCGGGCCCGATCAAACTGATGACCCAGTTGACAGCGAGCACCGTCTTGGAGCAACGCCAGGTCACCCGCACAAATCGGGCAACGCCAGCGCATCTAGCTGGCCTCGCCGAGGGTGGGCTCACCAGGGGGGACTATCACCGGGTCTGGGGCAGGACCGATATAGGCAAACCGGGGCACTGACTCACCGTCTATGCGCACAGACTCAGCAAACATGGCTAAGGGCCTGGCCCACCAGCTGAAGTCGCCATACAGGCAACGATAGATCACCAGCGGCTCCTCGGTCTCGCTGTGATTAGCCACCAGCACCACCTCGTAATGCTGCCCCTTGTAGTGGCGATAGTGTCCGGCCAAGAAGGTCTCTGTTTTATGCATAAAATTCACCGATTGTCCGTATCCAGTCGCTGGCCCGCATATTAACGGACCCGCTACAGCTATGCCATTTTTTAAGGTTTAATAGAGTTCAGCGAGTTAGTAAGCGCCAACTCCATATAGACATTAGACCGCTCATAATCCGAGGGGCGGGGCGGTTCGCATTGCTGGAAACCCACCTGTCGATAGATTTTTAAGGCCGGCTCCAACCGCGAATTGGTTTCCAGAAACAAACGCTGAAAACCCAACTCACTGGCTCGACGGATAATAGCCTCTACCAGCAGCAAGCCTGCCCCACGCCCCCGGGCTTGCTTCGCCACCCCCATCTTTGCCAGCTCCGCCAGACCCTTATTATGCTTGATCAACGCGCAGGTCCCCAAGATCTCGGCGGTTCGAGTATCACGCACAAACAGGATATCGCCGCCGGCTTCCAGGATCGATCGGTGCGGATCTCCTAGCGCCTTTTGATCAGCCGGTTCCAGCTTGAAATACTCCGTAATCCATTCCTCGTTAATACGTCGGAACGCGTCGGCCAGCACCGGCTGGAAACCCTCTATCACCAACTCCGGCGGCGATCGGTCGGGCCGCGATCGGTCGGGCCGCAATCGGTCGGGCCGCGGACGGTCGAGCCGCGCGTGGTCGGCAGTCACTGCATCCGTCAGCTGTAATCGTGCATACAAACCCTGTCTGTCCAGTGCCATCTCGATAGCATCGAGATCCTGCAGAAAGGCGACTTGAGACTCATCAAGCACGCCATTGACCGCAACGCTAATGCTCGACCACAGGCTTGTCAGGACCGGTTTCAGCGCCCGCCCCTCACTGGTCAATGCCAGCAAGCGCCGACGTTTATCACGGGCATCGCGATACATCGCAATCAATCTCGCTTGCACCATTTGGCCAGCCACCTGATTGACCGCGGGATGAGAGATACCCAGACCACGAGCAATATCCATCACCGGACTCGGCCCAAATCGATCAAGGTATTGATACAGCGGAAACCACCGAGGCTCAAAGTCAACGCCAGACTCACGGTAAACCCGAATACCGTCCTGCATTATTTTGTCCGACAACCGCTTGAGACGGCTCCCCAGCCCCAAACTACCAAGATCTTTCATCAGATCCATATCGCCTCCGTTACGCGACCTGTTGCACAGGCCATTTATGTAAGCTATTACGTAAGAACTATCATATAATCCCCCTTCCCACAGGTTATTACAATCCTCAGCTAACGCCCGGACCGCTTATTTGGCATAATGACAACAATCCGGCCAATGATCACTGCCGGTCCTGAAGATGACTTATCGAGGGCAGTAAATAGATGGATAGTCTGCAGATCACCCCTATTAGTGGCGCCATGGGCGCTGTTGTATCAGGCATTGACCTTTCGCGGCCATTGACCGGGAACCAACAAACTCAAATCGACGAGGCGTTTCACCAATATCTGGTACTGAGTTTTCCCGATCAAGATCTCAACCCAAAGTCGTTACTCGAACTCACTCAACGCCAAGGCGGGGTCGGCGAGACGCCTTACCTCACGGGACTGACGGACTATCCTGATGTCGTGCCGATTATCAAGGAAGCCACAGAGAAGACGGCACATACTTTCGGCGCCGGCTGGCACACCGACTTTACGTTCCAGCAAAATCCGCCAGCGAGGACGCTGCTGTACGCTATAGATGTACCGCCAGTGGGTGGCGACACGCTTTACACTAACTTATATGCGGCTTATGAATCGCTGTCTGCCGGCATGCAAGACCTACTGGAGAATATGACCGCAGTACATAGCGCCACGCGCTCCTACGGGCCCCAGGCGAAACTCAAAGACCACCTGGAGAGTATGACAATCACTAATGCGACGGAAGAACCGGCGACCATGATCCATCCGGTCATTCGCACACATCCCGTCACCGGCAGAAAAGCCCTGTGGATCAACCCCGTCTATACTATCCACTTTACCAATATGACCCTGGCTGAAAGTACGCCACTGCTCAAGTATCTCAACGACGTCGCGGTCTCGCCCTCCTTCGGCTGTCGAGTACGCTGGCACAAGCGGACCCTGACCATGTGGGACAACCGCTGCACTCA
>JABMOJ010000500.1 GCA_013204195.1 SAR86 cluster bacterium | reverse complement strand
TAGCCTGCCGGGTCATTTGAAGAAATCCCAGTACGCCAATATCGAAGGTCTTACGTTGTAGTGCCGTGGCGGCATTTTCCTCGAGCAGACCCGTCAGGCTGCCCTCATCGTCGCGCCCATAATGGCCTCCTGCTGGGTCCGGTGTCTTGGCGCTGATATCTACCGCCGCGAGCGCGGCGCTGTTAGCGACCGCCAGATGGCCGGAGACATGCATGATAAATACCGGATGATCTGGCACGGCAGCATCTAACTCTGCAATGCTGGGATGACGTCGCTCTGTCAGCATCAGGTTGTCGTAGCCAAAGCCGTTGACCCATTCTCCCTTGGGGGTAGCGCTGGCCCGGGTCTTGAGGGCCGCCAGTAAGGTCACGACCGAGGTGATGTTGCCAACCGGTGGGCTGCGTAGATCGGCCATAAACAGTGACATGCCAGAGCCGGGAAAGTGACTGTGGGCATCGACAAAGCCGGGTACCAGGGTTTTGCCATGCAGATCATGGATTAGTGTTGTGGGAGTGATGAGGTGTTCGATCTCAGCTCGGCTGCCTACGGCAATGATACGCTCACCTTCGATATACACTGCCTCGGCCAAGCTGTTGTTGGCGTCCATTGTGATGACCTGAGCATTAATAAATGCTTGGCTGGCCGGTGGTTTGGCTGGTTCTAGGTACAGATAGACGAAGCCTGCGAGGGCCATGACACTGAGCAGTAATACGGCAAGGCGTTTGACCCATTTTTGCATTGGTGTTGCTCCGTCTGTTGGTCCGTTGCCGGGTTGTTAGGGTTGTTGATTGACAAATAGTGCTTGCCGCCAAAAGTTACCGCGGCGGCTGTGCAGTTGGTGGCGCAAGGGATTCGGCGAGAAACCCCGCGGTTTCGGCTAAGCGTACGGTCAAGTCAACCTGCTGGCTGGAGAGCCAGTTCAAGAGTGCATACAAGTAGCCCCCGACGAGCATTTGTACCAACAGTTCGATGCTGTAATCGGTTCGAACATCGCCCTGTTCGACGCCAGCATTCAACAAGCTGGCCATGGCTTCGTGCAGTCGGCTGAAGCGTGCCTGAGATTTGTCGACGTTGCCGAGAGCGCCCATGCCTTCGACTAGTATGAGGCGCGTTAGCGCCGGCGATCGGTTGATGTACCGTGCCGAACGGGCCAGTAGGCTTTGTAGGCGCCGCGCAGTGGTGTCGGGTTGCCTAATTTCGTCGTTGATATAAAGCAAAAATTGCCGGTCCATCTCGTCGATTAAGGTATGTAGCACTGCTAGCTTTGACGGAAAGTAATTGAAAAATGTTGGCTTGGAGATATTGGCCTGCAACGCGATGGCATCGCAGGTGGTCTCGGTGTAGCCCAGCTGAATAAACAGCGCTGTGGCGGCGTCACAGATCCGTTGATGGGTTTCTTTTTTCTTCCGTGCTCGCAAGCCCTCGGCGGGTAACACGGTAGCGGTACTTTTCAAGACAGGTCCTCCGTCCGTTTGGGTTAGGTGGGAATGCTCAGAATGGTTGCATAGCAAAATATTAAACTCTAGTATAAAGTTTAACTCAAGTTAAATAATAATTCGGTGGTGCCGGCAGCCTGTTCGCCCTCGCACATTAACATCAGTCGCAGTTCAGCAGGGTGAGGTATGGCCATGAAGTTAGTTGAGGGCAAAGTCGGGTTAGTGACGGGTGGCGGTGGCGGCATCGGTCGCGCTATCTGCGAAGTTTTTGCGCGAGAAGGGGCGCGAGTTGTGGTGGCAGATTTTAACGAGGCAACGGGTCAGGAGACAGTGGCGATAATACGCGCAGCCGGTGGTGAGGCCGTGTTCAGCAAGACCGATGTCACCCAAGAGGTGCAGGTCAAGGCTATGGTCGATCTGGCGATCAGCACCTATGGCGGTCTCGATATTGCCTGTAACAGCGCCGCGGTCAGCCGAGGTTCGGGTCCAATTCATCAATTTGAGCGCGCCGTGTTTGATGACACGGTGACGATGTGTCTGACCAATACCTGGCTATGTTTGAAGCATCAGGTTGAAGCCATGTTGGCGAGTGGCCGTGGCGGTAGTATCGTCAATATCTCATCCAATGCGGGCTTGCGTGGCCAGCCTAACAATACCGCCTATGCTGCGGCCAAGGGCGCTGTTAATACGCTCACTATGAGCGCCGCGGTTGAGTATGGGCGCCAAGGAATCCGTATTAACGCGGTATCTCCCGGCGTCATACGCACACCGGCCCTGGAACAATACTTTACGGAACAACCAAAGATCGCCGAGGGTCTCAAGCGTATGGCGGCCATGAACCGTTTGGGTGAGCCTGAGGAAATTGCTGAGGCTGTGGTTTTTCTTTGTTCCGAGCGGGCTGCATTTATCACCGGCCAAATACTCTGTGTCGATGGTGGGGCCGCTGTTAAATAATCGCGGCACCAAAAATCATCGCTACTGCTTTCTTATTTTTGTTGGAGTCACCTATGATCATTGCCCGTACCAGCACTAAACCGCCGATCGACCTGCCGATGCCTTATGGTTGGTTTCAGTTGTTATATTCCTCAGAACTCGCGGTGGGCGAATCCGTACCGTTAAATTATTTCGGCCAAGAGTTGGTGGCATTTCGTACCGAGTCGGGGGTCGCAAAGGTCGTCGATGCCTATTGTCCGCATATGGGTGCGCACCTCGGTTATGGAATTCACGAGCAGGCGGGTAAAGGCTCAGCGGTGGTTGGCGAAAATATTGTTTGTCCATTCCACGGTTGGCAATTCAACGGCGAAGGCCAGTGCAAACACATTCCTTATGGGATAAATCCGCCGCCTCGGGTCGCTCGCGGCGAGCAGGTGTTGGGCGCCTGGGCAGTACGCGAGGTGAACCAGTGTGTTCTGGTTTGGTATCACCCTGAAGGCATTGAGCCGTTGTTTGAGCCGGAAAGTCTGTCAGAGGCAGCAGCGAATAATGACGAGTGGGGTGAGATTCAAGCCTTTAGCTGGGATATTCACACGCATATGCAGGAGATCGGTGAGAATGCAGTCGACGCGGTGCACTTTAAAACCGTACACGGCACCAAAGAAATTCCCGATGTGATGGATTCAGTATTCGACGGTCACCTTCGATCGGGCTTGTTGAAGACTCTGAATCCAACGCCCAAGGGCGTAGTTGAAGGTACCATCGAGAACAAGAGTATCGGTCCTGGATTGGCGATCATTCGATTTTCCGGTCTTTGCGATACGCTCTTGATGGCTAACCTGACCCCAATAACACCCGAACACTGTCGCGCTATGTATGCTTTTATGCAGAAAAAAGTCGATGGAAAGACCCCGGTGGGGGGCATAGGTGGTGCGATCATTGCCAATATTTGCCAGCAAATGGAGGAGGATCGGATTATCTGGAACCGAAAGAAATTTCACGCCAAACCTATGCTCTGTGATGGCGACGGTCCGTTTGCCAAGTTTCGTAACTGGTACGGGCAATTTTTGGTGCAGTGAATTGGTTGGCGTTTCGGTGAGTTAGCCCATATAGGCCTGGCCGCCGTCAACCGCGATGCTTTGGCCGCTGATATATGCCGACTCTGGTGAGCATAACATGGCGACAAACTCACCAACGTCGGTTTCGCAGTCACCAATGCGCTGCAACGGAATGCTGCGAACGAAGGCTGCGGCCTCTTCGGGGTTTTGTTCTGTCCAGTGTTTTAAAGCGGGAGAGTTCGCGTGGGGCAAAATACAGTTGGCGCGGATATTATCCTTGCCCCACTCGCTGGCAGCCGCCCGGGTTAAGGCGCGAATCGCTTCTTTTTCAGCAGCATAGACCCCGTAGTTGCTCATATCCCAACGCTTTGCCGCAGTGCTGGCCAGATTGATAATGGAGCCACCCTGTTGACGAAGATGGGGATGGCAGAGTTGCATCAGTCGAAGTGTCGCCATGGGGCCGACCCTAAACGCGCGCAGCACCTTCGCCTCAGTCTGTGCCAGTAATGGCCCGGGAGATGTGCTGACGGCATTGTTAATCAAAATGTTTATACCGCCGAAGGCCTCAAGTGTAGCGTCTACTGTCTGCTGCAAGTCCGCAGCATTTTCCACGTTACAGGCTAGGGGTAGTGCATCGATGCCAAATCGCGCCTTAATCAAATCGCAAGTGGTCTGGCACTTCGACAGCGTCCGGCCTGCCACCGAGACTCTCACGCCGCGTTTTGCCAGTGCCAGAGCAATACCCTGGCCAATACCTTGGCCGCCTCCGGTGATCAACGCGACACGATTTTTCAGGGGCTGTTGGTCCATGCGGTGCTCCATTGAGTCGGTTAAGGGCTGTTTTCGCTACAAGACTACTGGGCAGTTACCCCATGATTGTGTTTTAAAAGTTCAGACGTGTAGCGTATCGGTCCAAGTGATAGCTCGTGTCGCCTAGCAGTTGCAAGCAGACGCGCGCGCGCTTTAAAAACAAGCCAATATCAAGTTCATCGGTAATACCCATGCCGCCGTGCAGCTGAATCGCCTCATTACTGACAAGCTGATAACAGTCATTAACCAGCGCTTTTGCTATGCTGGCCTGTAGGGCGATATCAGAGGCTTCGCTGTCAAGACTGCCTAGGGCGCTTTGAACCGCGGTTTGACACTGTTCAAGTTGGCAGTACAGCAGCGCGCAGCGATGCTGAAGGGCCTGGAATGAACCGATCTTAACGTCAAATTGTTCGCGCTCTTTGAGGTAGGCGAGAGTCCGGGCAAACAACTCATGGGCGCCGCCGAGCATTTCAGCTGCCAGGCAGATGGTGCCGCGGTCGATGACCTTTTCAATAATCGGCCAGGCGCTATGTTGAGCGCCAACCAGGTCGTCGATGTTCACGGGAGTATTCTCGAAGTGCAATTCGGCACTGTTGCGACCGTCTATCATTGTTGTGCGACTGATCGTCACACCAGGGCTGGTGGCCTCAACCAACACCAAGGTTAACCCGTGACTGTCCCCCGCGTCGCCAGCGCTGCGGGCGACCACGACAAATTTGTCGGCAACGTGGCCATCAAGCACAAACACTTTGGTGCCATTCAGGCGCAACCCATTAGGTGTCTCGCGTAATGCAAGACGGGTTGCTAGGGGTGCGTGATGGGATGCCTCGTCTACTGCCAGGGTTAAGGTCAACTTCCCCGCAGCGATAGCGGGCAGTAACGCTTGACGCTGGCGGGCTGAACCCGCAAGTTCAATCGCCGAGGCACCGAGGATGACGCTGGACAACAGCGGAGTGGCTGTCAGGGTACGCCCCATCTCCTGCATCACGGCGCCCAGTCCTAGAAAGCCAAAGCCTAGGCCGCCGTAGGCCTCTGGCATCACAATGGCGCCAACGCCGAGTTCTGTAAGTTGTTGCCAGAGCGGCAAGCTGTAGCCAATCGGGTCTTTTGTGTCTCGTAGCGTCCGCATGGCTGACACGTCTGCATGCTCTTGGAGAAACGCCTTCATCGTGTCTCGTAGCAAGACCTGTTCTTCGTTCAATACCATGTTCATTCGCTGGATCCTCTTAAGCCGTGAGTCTGAAATGTATCGATGCCAGCGGTACGCCGCTTAGCTCGGCAGGCCCAAGGCGCGCTTGGCGATAATATTCAGTTGAATTTCTGAGGTGCCGCCAGCAATCGTGTGGGCCTTGTTGTAGGCCCAATTGCGTACGAGTTTACGTTCGTTTTCTGTATAGGTGGCGTCATCCCAGCTGAGGCCGCGGTTGCCCATGATGGCGAGCATCAGTTCGTCTTTAGATTGCTGCTCAGTGGTACTGAGGTATTTCATGATCAGTGGCAGGTTGTTATCGGGCTGGCCATGCTTGTACTGTTGCTGGATTCTCTCGGTGGTCAGCGAGTCACATTGAGCGCGCATCAGATGTTGGGCTAATTGATGGCGAAGCAGTGGATTACGCAGTTTTTCCTCAGCATCAAGGCCAACATATTGACGGGCGAGATCGATGATATTGCCCTCTTCTTTTTCGACCATAGTGCCCATGATGCTCATCAGCTTGCGCTCATGTCGCAGCAGTGCCTTGGCAACATTCCAACCACCATGGAGTTCACCGACCAAGTTGCCTTTGGGAACCCTGACATCATCGAAGAAGGTCTGGCAGAACTCTGACTCGCCGCTGATTAATGGGATGGGTGTTGTACTGACGCCCGCAGTTGCCATGTCAATCAACAAGAAGCTGATGCCGGCCTGTTTTGGGGCATATGGGTCGGTTCGGACCAGACAAAAAATCCAATCGGCCTTGTCGGCTTGAGTGGTCCAGATTTTGGTGCCGTTTACCAGGAAGTGATCGCCTTTGTCTTCTGCGCGAGTCTTGAGGCTGACAAGATCTGAGCCGGCGCTAGGTTCTGAGTAGCCCTGGCACCAACGAATTTCACCACGTACGATGGGTGGCAAGTGTTCTTGGCGCTGGGTTTCGGTGCCATATTCCAGTAACGCCGGACCGAACATCCAAACGCCAATTTCATAAAGGGGTGGTCGACAGCCGAGGGCCGTCATTTCTTGTGTCAGAATACCCGCTTCAGCGGCTGACAAGCCGCCACCGCCGTAAGCGGTCGGCCATTCGGGTGCGGTCCAGCCTTTGTCGCGCATGCGTTCGAACCAGACCTGTGCATCCGCGCTGGGAAATATACGTCGCCGCCCGCCCCAGATTTGTTCCCGTTTGACGATGGGTAGGCGTTGCGATTCGGGACAGTTGGCTTGCAACCAAGCGCGACTTGCCTGCCTGAATTCTGTTAAGCGTGTCATGGCGTAATACCTGGCTGGAAAACCTGTTCTGGGTGTTCGGAAGGGTTTAACTATGCCACACAAAACATTTTATTAGAAATGTTTTGTTTGCCTGGGAGTGCATAATGGCTGGGTTCAGCCTTAAGCTGCGGGAGGTCAACCAGGCTCGTTAGGCCAGTCGCTTGTGGCTTATTGTGGGTGAATAATAGCCAGTAATTCGTCTTTGAGTCGTTGTATATGGATGGCCTCGAACGGCATGTCGGCCTCGAAGACTCTGTCCATGGCGAAGCCAGCTAGGAATCGATGAACAAATCGCAGGGCCTCGTTGAGCCGTGCGGGTGGTACCGCATAACCGGCGAAGATTTCCGTCATGGTTTGCAAGTGGCGCTCAAGTTGGCTGTTCATGCGCACGGCGCTCAAGGGTATTTTGCTGTTCTTGCCGCGGGTGGCCATAACAATTTCTGAAAAAGCAAAGTACAGATCGCTTTTATAGTGCGTCCAAACGATGTTAATGAAGCGGTCAACCCGCTCTGCGAGCGTGCCGGTAGTGAGGCTAGGGTGCTTCAGCGACTGAATATAAACGTCGCGTGCCATATCCATGACAGCCAACAGTATCTCATCCTTGTTGCCATAATGATGTTGAACCGCGCCCCAGGTAATACCGGCTTTTTTGGCAATGGCAGTCGAGCTGGCCGAGCTATAACCAGATTCATTGATCAGCGTAACCACCGCCAACAAGATTTTGTCTTTTGTCGCCTTGGCCTTGAGCGCCTGGTGCCCGTCTTCTTTCTGAATTCGTTTCGAAGCCAATGTAGTCTTGCCCGCTCTGTTGATGTGCTTTAGCTGCGTCGCGGCATCATACCATCGCCAACCTGCCATGTCTCATCGAGCGCTGGTCAGCAGTTAAGGTAGCCTTAGGGGTAAAATTGTTCTCTAAGCTGTTTTTTAAGTACCTTGTTTGTGGGATTCACTGGAAACTCGGCGGTGGTGAATTTGATCTGACTTGGGATTTTAAATCCCGCGAGACGGGTCCGACAGTATGTCTGAATGTGTTGCTCGGTGAGTATCGGTTCACCTGCTGGAGCTTGCTGAATAACCGCCGCAAGTTCTTCGCCAAAGCGTTCGCTGGGAATACCAAAGGCTGCTACTCGGATGACGCCGGGTATCGACAAAATGCAGTTTTCCACTTCAATGGGGTAGATGTTCTCGCCACCACGAATCACCATGTCTTTGGCGCGATCGCAGATATACAAACAATCATCCTCGTCAAGGAAGCCGATGTCGCCGGTCTTGAACCAGCCATCAGTGAACTC
>JABMOJ010000499.1 GCA_013204195.1 SAR86 cluster bacterium | reverse complement strand
GTACTACGGGTATCAATACTGGCTATCCAAAGACGTCAAGTATCTGATTCGCGGCTATCGCGAGATGTATGGCGCCGGGCCGAAGCTAGGGCTCTTGAAGAAGCACACGGAGCCGCTCGGGCCGGAATCGTTCGTCGGCGCCCGCATCGCGGCGCTGACTCGCACCTTCAATATCGCCAGTGTCCTGGGCTTTCTCGACGAGATCGTCACTGACTTGGTCACCCATCGGCTTCGAGAGCCCAGTGAAACGGTCGATTTTTCGCGGTTATACCGAGTAAATTTAGTGACAAGTCACACTACCGATGCGCCTTTCCCGGTGATTAGCCTAACTAACCCCACGTTGATCAACCTGGTTGGCCAAATTGATCGAGACGTTACCGCCAGTACACTGCTGACGCATTCAGATCACCTGATGATTAAACCGGGTGCGCTCCTCGAAGCCGATGGCGGCTATTTGATTATTGAAGCGCAGGAGATTCTTTCCGAGCCTGGTGCTTGGGCAATGCTTCTGCGGACACTTAAAACCGGGTTATTAGAAGTCTACAACCCAGATCCGCTCGGTCTTTGGGGCGGGCCGCAGCTAAGGCCCCAACCCATCAAAATTGATGTCAAGGTGGTGCTGGTCGGTGATCCGACGGTATATTTTTTGTTGGATGAGTACGAGCCAAGGTTTGCGCAATTATTTAAGGTGCTGGCAGATTTCAGTGATACATTAAGCCGTGATCCCGCAGGCTTTTCGGCGTATGCCAATGTTATCGCGCGGCTGGCGGAAAATGATCAGCTCCTGGCCTTTACGGCGGCGGCTGTAGCCAGCCTGATCGAACAGGGGGCGAGAATCTGTGCGCAGCAGAGTCGTCTGACTAGCCGTTTTAGTCGGATCGCGGATATTGCTCGAGAGGCTTCTTTTATCGCCCGCCGTGATGGTGACCCGATCGTCGATGCCAAACATATTGTGCTCAGTATTACGCAGGGCCGCCGCCGAGCTGAAATCCCTGCACGGCGATTCAAGCGTTTGTTGGCAGAAGGTAGCCTGCGCATAGATGTTGCGGGTAAGGTTGTCGGCCAGATGAATGGTTTAGCAGTGACGTCGGCTGGGCCACTGATTTATGGCTTTCCCACGCGAATTACTGCTTCTATCGGTCCCGGAAGCGCTGGCGCAGTGAATATCGAGCGCGAGTCAGAATTATCTGGCGCCGTCCACACCAAAGGTTTTCTCATCTTGTCCGGCTTGTTGCGATTCCTTCTACGATTACAACACCCCATGGCGTTCTCGGCGTCAATTGCCTTTGAGCAAACCTACGGCGGTATCGATGGCGATTCGGCATCTGGCGCAGAAATTTGCTGTTTGATCAGCGCGCTGACGGACTTGCCGATTCGACAGGACCTGGCCATGACGGGCGCCGTGGACCAAAAAGGCAATATTTTACCCATCGGTGCTGTTAGCGAGAAAATCGAAGGCTTTTTTGAGGCTTGCCAGACGGTGGGCGCAACAGGCACCCAAGGCGTGATTATCCCAGCTGCGAATGCGCAAGAAATGATGCTCCGAGATGACGTGCTTGAAGCCGTAGAAAGGGGCAAGTTTATGATTTATGCCGTATCGAATATCTATCAGGCGCTCGGGCTTTTGCTTGATCGAGCGCCTGGCGAGGCGCTCGATCACGAATATACTCAAGACAGTGTGCTTGCCATTGCCCAGCATCGCGCGCACGAATACTGGAAAATCGCCAAAAGTCATCGTGGTTCTGACTAAAATACCGAAAAACCTACCGAAATTACCGTGTTTAAGCATTCCGTGGTTTAGTCTTCGAGGCTTTTTCTGTATCTTTACCCGTCCTGAATTCGATACGAAGTAGACCCAATGAATAGCCGCGAATTGCGTAAGGCGTTTCTGGATTATTTTGCCAGCCAAGGCCACACGATTGTTGATAGCTCCTCTTTAGTGCCCGACAACGACCCGACGCTGTTATTTACGAATGCCGGTATGGTTCAGTTTAAGGAAGCGCTGGCGTTTCGTGAAAACCGCGGCTACACCCGGGCGACCACTTGTCAGCGTTGTATTCGGGCTGGTGGCAAGCACAATGATCTCGATAACGTCGGCTATACCGCTCGCCACCATACGTTCTTTGAGATGCTGGGCAACTTTAGTTTCGGTGATTACTTCAAGAAAGAAGCTATCGAGTTTGCCTGGGAGTTCCTGACCCAAGTGATCAAACTGCCGCCTGAACGTCTCTGGATTACGGTGCATACGGATGATGATGAGGCCGAGGCAATCTGGGTTAATCACATTGGCTTTGATCCTAAGCGCATCACGCGGCTGGGTGACGATGATAACTTTTGGACCATGGGTGATACAGGACCCTGTGGTCCCAGTTCAGAGATCTTTTGGGACCACGGCCCGTCAGTGCCGGGCGGACCGCCTGGCAGCCCTGACGGCGAATTAGATCGTTACATTGAGATTTGGAACCTGGTGTTCACCCAGTTTGACCGGTCTGCTGACGGCACCCTGACACCGTTACCGAAGCCCTGTGTTGATACAGGTATGGGTCTCGAACGCCTGGCCGCTGTGTTGCAGGATGTGCATACCAACTATGATATCGATTTGTTCCAGGCGCTTATTCACAGAACCGCGAGTTTGCTGAACTGTACTGATCTGCAGAATCCCTCGCTGAAGGTCATTGCCGATCATATTCGAGCTGCCGCGTTCCTCGTTGCCGATGGTGTCTTGCCGTCCAATGAAGGGCGGGGTTATGTCATGCGCAGGATCATTCGTCGCGCTTTACGGCATGGACATAAGCTGCAGTCAACGCAGCCCTTCTTTCATCAATTGGTGGGTTGTCTGGTAGAGCAAATGGGCGATGCCTATCCTCTGTTACGTGCGACTCAAGCTCAGATCGAGCGCGTTTTGCTGAAGGAGGAACAGCAATTCGAGCTGACGTTGGATCATGGTATGCGCATTCTCACCGAGGCGATCGGTACGCTCAAGGGGAATGAGATTCCAGGCGATGTGGTCTTTAAACTGTATGACACGTTTGGCTTCCCCACCGACCTGACCGCCGATATTGCCCGCGAACGCGATCTGCAATTGGATATGCTCGGGTTCGAACGCGCTATGGAAGCGCAGCGCCAGCGAGCCCGTGCAGCGAGTAAATTTGGTGCTGTGGATATCGCTCGTTATCAGGTGGACTCGACCACCGAGTTTGTTGGCTACAGTAGCTTGCACGGCGAAAGCAAAGTGGTGGCGTTGTTTCTTGGGGACAGCGCGGTAGATTCACTGACAGCTGATGGTGAAGGGGTTGTCGTGCTTGATAGTACGCCTTTCTATGCGGAATCTGGTGGTCAGGTCGGTGACAGTGGTCGGCTGTTAGCAAATGGTTTGGTGTTTGATGTTGTAGATACCATCAAGGCTGGCAATGCCTTTTTGCACAAGGGTAAGTTGATCGAGGGGTCCCTGGCGATGGGTGATGTGTTGAGCGCAGAGGTTGATCGACTCCAACGCGATGCGACTCGACTGAACCATTCGGCGACGCACCTACTGCACGCTGCGCTCAAATTGGTGCTCGGCGAGCATGTCAACCAGCGTGGTTCATTGGTCGATGCGGAGCGGTTTCGATTTGATTTCTCGCACTTCGAACCGATGACCCAAGTAGAAATTCGCAAGATCGAACGTATTGTCAATGAGCAGATTCAGCGTAACTCTGAGATTGAGACCGAGATCATGGACCTTGAAGCCGCCCGTGAGAAAGGTGCCATGGCCTTATTTGGTGAGAAATACTCCGAACAGGTTCGAGTTTTGACCATGGGTGAAGGATTCTCCGTTGAATTGTGCGGCGGTACACATGCCAGTCGAACCGGAGATATTGGGATTTTTCGGATTGTTACAGAGCAAGGTATCGCGTCTGGGGTTCGTCGTATTGAAGGCGTCACTGGCTTACGCGCGCTAGAGCGCATCGAAGGCCTGGAAGCATCGCTGGCGGAGACCGCCGCGCTGTTACGCGCAGACCAGGGCAACATACTGGGTAAGGTGCGATCGCTGCTGGAGCAAAATAAGAAGCTCGAGAAAGAAGTGGCTCAGTTGTCGATGAAGCTGGCGAGTGGCGCCGGCAGTGATCTGGTCGAAGCGGTTATCGAGATCCACGGCGTCAAGGTGATCGTGAAGGACCTGGACGGCAGCGATCCGAAAGCGCTGCCCGACGTATTGGATCAGTTGAAGAACAAATTGCAATCAGGGGTTGTTGTCCTGGCCTGTGTCACTGACGGCAAGGTGGCCCTGATCGCAGGCGTCACCAAGGATCTAACGGCGCGTGTTAACGCCGGTACGCTAATTAATCATGTTGCCACTCAAGTCGGTGGAAAGGGCGGCGGTCGACCGGATATGGCCAGGGCTGGTGGTACTGAGCCCCAAGGGCTGGCTGCTGCGTTGGCTTCAGTGACGCCGTATTTGGATCAACTATTGGGCTAAAGCGATTGTTTCTGCTGGGTTTCAGCGGCTAGAATGGTTGCTCCGTCGAAGGGTCAGGCAGCAAATGATGAATCGCTGATGGGAAGCAATAAAGGTCTTAAAATTGGATGTGACGCTTAGGAGTTGGTAGCCTTGGCCTCACTGTTAACGTTTTACGCTCGGCACTTTGTATGGCTTTAATCGTTCAAAAATATGGTGGGACTTCGGTCGCGACCGTCGCTCATCTCGACAACGTTGCTCGAAAAATTATCGCGACCCGTGAAAAAGGTCATGATGTGGTCGTGGTTGTGTCTGCCATGGGTCACGAGACCGATCGGTTGGATGATCTGGCGCGTCAGGTCGGCGTTACCCCGGAAACCCTTCGTGAAGTCGATGTGCTGCTGTCTACTGGTGAGCAGGTGACCACCGCATTGCTGTCAATGGTGCTGGTCAATCAGGGTTGCCGTGCGCGTTCCTACACCGGCGGTCAAGTCAAGATACTGACAGACTCGTCACACACCAAGGCGCGCATTCTCGATATCGAGTGCGAACGGCTTCAAGCAGGCCTGGACAGTGGCGTCGTTGCTATCGTTGCGGGTTTTCAGGGTGTTGATGAGCAAGGCCGTATCACGACCTTAGGGCGGGGTGGTTCAGACACAACAGCTGTGGCTTTGGCGGCGGCATTAGGTGCTGACGAATGTCAGATCTATACTGATGTGGACGGTGTCTACACCACAGACCCTCGAGTCGTCGACAGCGCTCGGTGTCTGGAACGACTGACCTTTGAGGAAATGCTGGAACTGGCGAGCCTCGGTTCCGGAGTTCTGCATACTCGTGCGGTGGAGTTTGCCAGCAAATACAAGGTGCCAATTCGCGTGCTCTCGAGCTTTAACGACTCAAAAGGCACACTAATTACGAGTGAGGATGATTCAGGTATGGAACAACCGATTATTTCCGGTATCGCATTCACCCGAGATGAGGCCAAGCTTACTGTCATGGGTGTCAAGGATATCCCGGGTATTGCCTCAAAGATCCTCGGGCCTATCAGTGATGCCAATATTGAAGTAGATATGATTGTTCAGAACGTCGCTGCTGACATGAGTACAGACTTTACCTTTACCGTCAGTCGAAACGACTACGATCAGGCGTTGTTAGTTCTGAAAAATGTGGCCACCCAGATCGATGCCAGAGAAATTAGTGGTGATAATAAAATTGCCAAGGTGTCCTTGGTCGGTGTTGGTATGCGTTCTCATGCGGGGGTCGCAACGAAAATGTTCCGCACGCTGGCCTCAGAATCCATCAATATACAAATGATATCGACTTCGGAAATCAAAATCTCTGTGGTGATTGACGAAAAATATCTAGAGTTGGCGGTGCGAGCATTGCATGCAGCATTCGAGCTTGAGTGAATTTCTAGACGAATATCTTCGTCGGGCTGGCAGCATAACGCGAGGCTAAAGAGCATGCTCAAGGACGGACGGCATCAAAAAAGGCCAGTAAATCGTTTGTTTTTCGATTAAAGTAAAAAATCGTCGGCGATAGCTCCAATTCGCTCGATAGTTTAATGAATCGGCTTATTCAGTTCGCGTGATGCGAAAGCCAGAATGTGTAGAAGTAATTGTGGTGGTAGCGTGAACCGGAGGTTCCGATGTTAATATTAACGCGGCGAGTTGGCGAAATCCTGATGATCGGTGACGAAGTCACGGTAACCGTCTTGGGTGTAAAAGGTAATCAGGTGCGGATAGGTGTTGATGCGCCGAAACATGTTGCTGTTCACCGTGAAGAGATTTACCAGCGTATTCAGGCCGAAGGCGAAGATTCCGAAATAGAAGGCGAATCAGAAGCGTAATTTTGACGAGCGCCCTTTTGACGCGATTGGGGTAACGCGATTGGGGTAACGCAATCGGACTAGCGGTCGATCAGTCGACAGGCTGAGCGCGTGTAAGTCCTGCTGGTAATGCCCTGTTTGACGTAACGCCAGTCGCGGTCAGGCTTTTCAACGGGGTCTGCGACAAACTACAAGCCCCCCGTCCCCAAACCCCCCGTCCCCAAACCAGGTTGCTATAGGTCAGGGTCAGGCCCGTTGCTGTAACCGATCGATTTTGCGGTATGTCCCTGGCTTTAAAGCGCTTGCCTCAAGCGTAAGTCACATTTTTCAACAGGCTGAAGTATCCATGCTCGAACTTCACGTCTTGGTAGTAGCCCTTGTTCAACAATATATTGTGCAGTGTCCGCAGGCGATAAATGGGCACTGACGCCAGCATGTGATGTTCGAGATGATAGCTCACCTGGTGGGGCGCGATCAAAAAGCGCTCTAACGGATTGAGATACAGTGTTCGAGTGTTCTGGCGTGGGTCTTGGTCTAACAGGTTGGGTACCCCGGCATGCTCGCCAATTTGTCGAATTCTAACGACTAACATATGGCTTGTCATAAAGGCTAGAACCCAAACTAGGTAAAGCCAGGCGTGACCGAAGGCGGTAAGAATGGCCAGCAGCGCCAAGTTAACGCCGATACTACGAATCATATATTCTCGAACTTCGGGCTTGAATTCATTCAGGCGGCTGATGCCGCGGTAGATTGACTTAACTCTTCGCCAGCCTAGTTGGCCGGTCAAGTCGCGAATGACTTTGCGTTTCAGACTAGTGCGACTGATAGGGTATGCCTGGTAGTTAGGCGCATCAGGATCATCACTGGTGCCGGCAGCTTGATGGTGTTTTAAATGGGTTTTCATATAGCTCTTGCGGTCGGAGAACACCCAATATCCCGAGAGCCATTTACTAGCAAAATCATTCAATCGACTTGAGGCGAATAATGACTGATGGCCAGTCTCGTGAACGACGATACCCAGGCCTAATTGTCTGGCGCCGAGGACAAAAAGCCCCACCAATAGAGTGACCGGGTTCGGGTAATTGGCAAGCAGAACAAAGGTGAGAATAATCACTAGCCAATCAAAGGCGACGATGCTGGCGCCGCGCCAGTTACTGCGCTGAGTGACTTGGCGAAATTCTTCTGGGGTTAACAATTCTTTAATAGGCTGCACGGTCGTTCATGCTCCGAGGATTATTGGAAGGCCAATTTTGAGGTTGGAATACTATAAGGTTTATCTGTCTCGGCGTCTGCCCATAATTCACGGCCCATGCTGTCGTAGGCAAGCATGGCTTGCCAGAGAGCCCGGCGGGGCTGGCCATCGAGAAATTCCGTGGGTAGCAATGGATCCAGGGCGAGGACCTGAATGGCGTGGCCACCCAAATAGAAGGTCTCTTTCATCGCGGTTTGCTTTGGCAGGCGGTGCAATGTCGCCATACTCTCAGTCAAGGAATCATAGGTCTGCAGATACGACTGAGTCAGCGATGCCATGTTGAACTGTGTTTGCCAATGTTTCTGCCAGCGGGCATTGATGCCAGCATTGCTGGCAAGCATCGTGTCGTCGCAAACGCCGAGCTGGAATAAACGCAGTTCCAGTTGCTTGTGAGTCAAGGCCAAGTTGTCTGGACGAATCCAGCACGCGGCCGGTGTTGGGCGAAAGCCATGGCTGTACAATGCCCAGCGGTGACGGTTCTGGTTGTTGGCAGCTGCATCGGCGCTGCTAGAGGCAAGCAGCCAGGTGTGCGCCCATGGTTTGGTGCGATCTTCGCCAAGTCGCCAAGATTCGATAAAGTCGTTCACGGGATCCAGCGTTTCGGCCAGGCGGTAAGCGCCTCGAGCAAAGTTAATAATCGAACCCTTGGCGACGAGTCGCGACAGGTTCACTCGCATTTGGTTTTCGCTGCAACCAAACATGGCGCCAGTGGCCATAATATTCGCGACGCTGGTACCCCGCTCCATGTAGGTACGCAGCAGATCAAGAATGATGTTGACGGATTTCATAGCCGGCTTCGCAAGGTTTTAAGATTGTGGGTGATGTAGCGTCCAGTGTAATCCCAGGGAGCCAAATATTACAGTGCCTGCCAGGTTTTTAGTAAAATCGTAATATTGGTGGTGGCGACGCAAGGTGATTTCGACGAAATGAGGGGGAATCACGAGATTAATGCGACCCAAGTGTGAATTGTGGGTGACTATTCGCGAGTTAAGCGAGAAGCAAGTTGACGGGACCTAGTCTCATCATGATAATACGCGTTCTTTGCGCTGGTAGCTCAGCTGGATAGAGT
>JABMOJ010000498.1 GCA_013204195.1 SAR86 cluster bacterium | reverse complement strand
CTTCAGCACCGCGTAGGTCACCAGAATCACAATTAACACTAGACCTAGTGTCGCCGGCAGCCATCGTTGCAGGCGCTGCCAGGTGGACTTCTGAACCTTGCGATCCATCCCCACGCCAGAACCCGGCTTGCTCGACACCACTGGCCTCGACCCCGGATTGATCTCGTTCTTGCCTGCAGTGGTTGCCATCATTAGGCTCCTGAAATTATTCCCGAGAAGTGATTGTCGATACCTGGCCCGGCGCTTATCACCGGCTGACGGAGATTCTCACGATATTGTCCTCCCTATGACAAACACTACGTCGCAATCGCCGGGCCACAATTACATCTCATTGTTTTTGTTGATAATTTTCACCATCTCCAACCCAAATCCATTAGCATGTGTTCAATATCGAACAACAAAGTGTTCGTTTATGAACACTAATCAGGTGATAATGCTCGGCATCACCAGCAAGAAGGTACAAGCCCATGGGCGGCGGCTCTATCCTGATTATCGATGACGACGATGATATTTTGACTGCGGGCAAGCTCCTGCTAAAACGTCACTACGGACATATCGAGATCACCAACCGCCCCCAGTCCATTCCCGCCCGCATGGCAGCCCGCGACTTTGAGGTGATTCTGCTCGACATGAATTTCGGCCCGGGAGAGTCCAGCGGCGCTCAAGGCTTCGAATGGCTCGCGTGCATTCTCGCGCTCGACCCTGATGCCGTGGTCGTCCTGATCACCGCCCATGCCGGGGTCAATGTTGCCGTCAAAGCCATGAAGCTTGGCGCCACTGATTTCGTCATGAAGCCCTGGGAGAACGAGCGCCTGCTCGCCACGATTTCAACTGCCTCGAAACTTAAGCAAAGCCGTGATATCGCGCGCTCCCTGCAACAGTCGAATGCCGCACTATCAGCCACGGTGACAGGTCACACGCAAGCTATGCTCGGCAACTCAAGCGCACTACAGCAGGTCAATTCTTTAGTCGCACGGGCCGCGCCCACTGCCGCCAATGTACTGATTCTCGGTGAGAACGGCACCGGCAAGGAACTCGTCGCCCGCGCTATTCACCAGCAATCGGACCGCCACGACAAGGTCTTCATCGCCATCGACCTGGGGGCCTTAACCGAGTCCTTGTTTGAGTCTGAACTGTTCGGGCACAAGAAGGGCGCCTTTACCGATGCCCGGGAAGATCGCATCGGTCGTATGGAGGCCGCGAACGGTGGCACCGTATTTCTTGATGAGATTGGTAACCTGCCATTGTATCTTCAGGCCAAGCTGCTCACGGTACTGGAATCACGCCAGATTACACCTGTTGGTTCAAACCGAATTGTTGATATCGATATTCGCGTGATCGCCGCCACCAACCGACCCAAGTCTGAGTTGCGTGACGAAGAACAGTTTCGCCAGGATCTGCTGTTTCGCCTGAATACCGTTGAAATTCAGTTGCCGCCCCTGCGCCAGCGCCAGGATGATATCGAGGTTATTGCTCGCCATTATGCTCAAACCTATAGCAAAAAATATGGACGTGCGGCCAAAGACTTTTCGCCCAGCACCATCACGGCACTCAAACATTACGCCTGGCCGGGTAATATTAGGGCCCTCAAACACGCGCTAGAACGAGCGGTAATTCTCTCCACCACCGACCAGTTTGAGCTGGCTGACTTTCAACTGGAAGCCATCGCAGTAAAGCCTCCTTCGCAGGACACCTTTTTGACCAACACAGAAACAACTCTGGCACCTGAACTCAACCTCGAGCGTCTAGAAAAGCAAACCATCAGCCAGGCGTTACGCCTACATGGCTATAACATCAGCCACGCTGCTCGCGATCTGGGGCTGACTCGCGCAGCGCTCTACCGACGCATGGAGAAACACGGCCTTTGAAGCTGCGGGAACCCTCAGCAACACAATATTGATATTGATACTTGTAAACACCAACACTGTTGAAAATATAGGCCACATTCCATGGGTTACAAGCGCTTCAGTCTGCTCCTGACATTTCGCCTCACTCTCGCGCTGGCAAGCTTGATGGCGCTGACCTATCTACTCGCCAAACCAGGCTACTACGCCGGCACATTGCTGATGCTACTAATCCTTCCCTTCCAGTGTTGGGAAATTTCTCAATTTGTGGCTCGCACCAACCAGGAACTTAGTCGCTTCCTCGATGCAGTGCGTTATGCTGACTTCAACCAAAAATTTGATCTAGCACCCATGGGCGCGAAGTTTCCAGCATTGGGCGACACCTTAAACGGCATCATGGCTCGTTATCGCGATGATCGCCGCCAGCAAGAGGCAGAACTGAATCACCTCAGAGCCCTCATCGAACAAGTCCCTATTCCGCTGGTCTCGCTCTATCACGATGAGCAGATTACCCTATGGAATAATGCAGCCAGAAGACTGTTCGGTCAGGCAGACCTGGCCCAAACCGATCACTTGCAACAGTTTGGCGAGCGGTTTTATCACGCTGTCATCGATATCCGAGTTGGCGAACGACGTCTGGCAAAATTCATTAGTGACGATCAGGAGCTGACCCTCGCTATCGCCGCCAGCGAGATGACCATTGCCGGCCGCAGCGAGAAGATTTTGAGTCTGCAAAATATCCAGCAGGAACTTGATGATAGCCAGCTGGATGCTTGGCAGGAGTTGGTCAGAGTCTTAACCCATGAGATCCTCAACTCCATTACGCCCGTCGCGTCTCTGTCGAGAACATCTCTGCAACTATTGGAGGATCTAACCGACAGGTTGTCCTCCGAACTGGAACTGAGTGATGAACTGGGCGATGAACTGGGCGATATCAAGGAAGCTGTTGAAACCGTTGCACGGCGCTCTGATGGATTGATGAACTTCGTTGCCAGCTACCGCAAACTGACTCGACTGCCCTCGCCACAGCGAGAAGCACTGCCCATCAAGGACCTGTTCGATGGTGTTGGTCGCATCATGACTGCACACGATGACGCCAGTAATATAGCCCTGACAACCCATATTTTGCCAGAGACCCTAACCCTGGAAGCTGATCGCGCCATGATTGAGCAGGTATTGATCAACCTCCTGCAAAATGCGGCACAGGCCAATACAGGTAGGGGCACTGTAGACGTAAGCCTCAGCGCCCGCTTGAACCGCCGCGGCCAGATTACCATTGAAGTCCAGGATAACGGGCCGGGCATTCCTGCAGAGTTACTCAAGCAGGTCTTTGTGCCCTTCTTCACCACCCGACGGGATGGTAGCGGCGTCGGCCTAGCCCTGTCACGCCAGATCATGATCGCCCATGGCGGCAGCATCAGCGCCAACCGAGCGCCTACCGGTGGCGCCCTGATCAGCTTGAATTTCTAACTGACCTCAAGTTCAACTCTCACTATTTGTGAAGACTAGCTGAGCCCCCAGTTGGCCTGCTCACGAAGCTTGACCATAAAGCTTTCCTCATAGGCTTCTTCCGGATTTTCTCGCACCAGCCGATCCAGCACTTGGGCGTCGTCCCCCAGCAGCACCCGCCAACGTTCATCCCTGACACCTTGCAACATCATCGCCGCAGCTTCCCCGGCGGTGGTTGGCGCATTATCTCGAAACGCTTCACCTTGCGCTTTGATCATCGCCTTGATCTGGTCGTCAGTGACTTCCGTCAAGTCGATACCCATGCGGGCGGTAATACGCTTACGGACGCCAACCAGCTCTGCAGTCGTAAAGTCCTCTACCGCATGACCGGATATCTTGCCGGAATTAATCGCGATGGAGGTGCCGATATGACCCGGCATCACGACTGAGACTTTGACATGCGGAGCATTGACTCGCAGGTCTGAGACCAGCGCTTCGGTAAAGCCTTTCACGGCAAATTTGGCGGCACTGTACGCGCTGTGAGTTGATCCCGGCCCCAGGCTCGCCCAGAAACCATTGACGCTACTGGTATTGATCATATGCGCTTCAGTCGCGGCGACAAGATAGGGCATAAAGGCTCGAGCATTATAGTAGACCCCGTACCAACAGATATTAAAGGTTCTTTCCCAGTCTTCTCGCGAGCCATCGACGAAGCTCACGCCCGCACCGATGCCAGCATTATTGAACAACAAGTTGATATGATCCCGACCGTGCAGGTCGAGCACTTCATCACGAAAACGTAGCACCTGATCCTCCTTTGATACATCGCATTTATGCGCAGTAATACGTACACCTTGCGGACCTTCCTGCTGGCAAATCTTGAGCGTTTCCTGCATGTTTTCATCAATTACATCACAGATCGCAACATCACAACCCTCTGCGACCAATTGTCGAGCTAGTTCTCGTCCCATGCCTGTGCCGCCGCCGGTAATAACCGCTAACTTGCCTGCGAAATCCTTCATACACACCCCTTAAATATCGTTAGATTGACTGCTCAATAACGGACAACCGCGCACACCAATGAAATTACTGTTCCATAGCGGCAATCGCACGCTGCAAGCTTCTGCACTCCCGCAGGATACGAACTATTCACCGGCGGCGCAATGCACGGCAAAAGTGGCTGGCATCGACCCGGTATTCGCCACAAGCCATTGACTCAGCCAGCCACATCATTGATAACTACGCTCTGTTGAAGTCATCAAGGCCAAGAACTTTTGGATCTGAATAATACGAACTGGGACGACCTTAGAGTTTTCCTCGCAGTCGCACGACAGGGCAATCTAGATGCCGCCGCGGACACCCTTGAACAAGACCCGACGACGGTAGGTCGACGCCTGCGGCGACTGGAACAAACCCTGGGCACAGGCTTGTTCGACCGATCACGCCGAGGCCACCGGCTGACCACCGCCGGTGAGTGGTTACTCAAGCAGGTCGAGCAGATCGAACACACCATGTATGCCGTCCAGGCTGAAATCGCCGGCGAAGTCAGCCGAGTTCAAGGTACGGTAAGGTTGAGCGTCACAGAAGGTTTTGGCAACGCCTTGATCGCGCCGGGGCTTCGCCAACTCAGCCAGACTTATCCCTCACTGATGCTGGAACTGGTAGCCACCAGCGGCTTATTAAATGTTTCAAAGCGCGAGGCGGACCTGGCAGTTCTGTTATCCAGGCCGACTACCGGCCGCCTGAAGGTCAGCAAACTCACTGACTATAGCCTGCAGCTTTACGCCAGCCCTAGCTATCTGAGTCAGGCCGAGGTCCCACAGACTATTCCTGATCTGCATGCCCACACCTTGATCGGTTATGTGGATGACTTAATCTATTCACCGAAACTGCGTTACTACAATGATCTGGATTCCGGCCTGGTGCCGAAACTGTGCAGCTCAAGCCTGCTGGCCCAGGCGCAGATGGCCCGTGCCGGCTGCGGCATCGCCATGCTGCCGCGGTTTCTCGGGATGGCAGATCCCGGCCTGCAATTGGTCCTTGCCGATAGCGTCCTGATCACCCGCTCCTTCTGGTTGGCAATCCATGAGGATGTGGCTGACCATGCCCGGATCCGCGCTGTTGCCGACTTTTTAAAGCAGTTGGTACGGGATAATAGTGCGCGCTTGAACTAAAGCCTTGCGGCTAAAAAGCCTGAAATACTTTTAAGCAACGCAGAAAAACTGGTATGTTCAATCAATAATAAAAACCTGCAGGGACAATGACCATGGCTGACCTATTCGCGCTTTCTGATAAAATACTGCGGTCAGAGCACACTGATGTGCGGCCCTTCAACCGAATAAACCACGAACTTTCCGAGCTCGACAACGACTTGTCATTTGTCGAGGCCTTCTCCAACTCGGTGAACTTCGCCACCGACGATGGTCTCGTAATCGTCGACACCAGCAGCATACGCGGCGGGCAATTGGTCGTCGACGCCATACGTGGCTGGCGACCTAACGATCGATTCAATGCTTTGATCTATTCTCACGGCCACGTGGATCATGTGGGCGGCAGCGGCGCATTTATTGCGGATGCCAAACAGGCAGGCAAACCCAACATTGAAATATATGGCCATGAGAACGTACAGCACAGGTTCGATCGCTACAACCTTACTAACGGCTACAATCAGGTCATTAATTCACGCCAATTTGGCACGTCAATGCAAGGGAATTTCTTACCCACGGACACCGGTCAAGTCACCACTAGCTATTCGTCATACCTGAACCTGCAGAAAGGCGGGTTGACCATGGATCTTTACCACGCCAAAGGCGAGACTGACGATCATACCTGGGTCTGGGTGCCTAAATATAAGGCGATCTGCGCCGGTGACTTTTTTATATGGAACTTTCCCAATGCAGGCAACCCGCAAAAGGTTCAGCGCTATCCAGTGGAGTGGGCTGCAGCTATGCGCGCCATGGCCGACAAGCAGCCTGAATATTTTCTTCCGGCCCACGGCTTGCCGATTCGAGGCGCAAAACAAATCCATGAAGTCCTAACTAACTGCGCACTGGTACT
This sequence comes from SAR86 cluster bacterium, assembly GCA_013204195.1. Classification (GTDB taxonomy): domain Bacteria; phylum Pseudomonadota; class Gammaproteobacteria; order Pseudomonadales; family Azotimanducaceae; genus UBA4582. The sequence goes on along the minus strand of JABMOJ010000498.1, from coordinate 79 downwards.
GGAAAACCTGGTGAGCGACACCTTAAACCTGATGTATCAGGGCGCCCGCCGCAATGATATCGTCCACTCGGTCAAGGTG
>JABMOJ010000497.1 GCA_013204195.1 SAR86 cluster bacterium | reverse complement strand
GTGAAGACCCTTAAAAGCAAGATTGAGGTGCGAAGCGAGGGGCTCACACCAAATGAACCGCAAGGTTACCGAATGGCTAGAATAAATGCATATTTTTATCGCATTAGGACACTCAAGGGCACGTTGCTGGTATTATTTCGCGGAGTTACATAAACGTTTTTAACGTTATTGCTCGTCTGCCGAACTTATACGCATTGACAGTGTCTATTGGTTTAAGAAATTGGCCGGCATTTAATTTAGCGCGGTGACAGGAGTGCCGGTGAAATTTCAAGAGGAGACAGATCAGCAGTTGGTCGAGCGCGTGCAGCGTGGGGATAAGCGTGCCTACGACCTGTTGGTGCTCAAGTACCAGCACCGTATCGTCAGTCTGGTGAGCCGCTATATGCGAGACCAAAGCGAGGTGCTTGACGTAACTCAGGAGGCGTTTATCAAGGCCTACCGGGCTCTTCCAGGCTTTCGTGGAGACAGCGCGTTTTACACTTGGCTCTATCGGATAGCGATCAATACGGCGAAAAATTATCTGGTGTCCCGCTCGCGCCGGCCGCCAGATTCAGATATAGACGTGGATCAGGGTGATTATCAGGGCGAATCATTGGCCTTGAGTGACATTGAGAGCCCGGAAAATAGGCTGGAGGCTGATCAGCTGGAAGCGGTTGTGTACAAAGCGATTGATGATTTGCCCGAAGAATTAAAAATCGCTGTAACTTTACGGGAGTTTGACGGTCTGAGTTACGAAGAAATTGCCGGGGTCATGGACTGTCCAGTGGGGACCGTGAGATCAAGAATATTCAGGGCCAGGGAGGCGATAGAGAAAAAAATCGCGGCGCTAGGTTAATGAGGTGCCTCTAATCGGTCGTGTCACGGTCATTTTTTGTAGGCAGTTGTGGCAGATAGCAGTGAGTCAGGTTTGAAAGACAGCGGTATTTGAAAGAAAGAGGGCTTTGAAAGAGAGGGAGCTTTGAAAGAGAGAGGGTTTTGAAAGAAAAAGGTCTTTGAAAGAAAAAAGGCTTTGAAAGAAAAAGGGCTTTGATAGAGCTTTAAAAAGGTTTTAAAAAGGTTTTAAAAAGGTTTTGAAAAACAGATTTGAAAGGCAATGCTCGGTGGTTAAGGGCGGAATGATTAACACAAACTGATTTGAAGATACCAGGCTGGCGTGAAAGGCCATTAATGGCATTTGGTGGGATCGAGAGGTTAGCAAGTGACAGATAGAATTAAAGAATCGTTATCGTTATCGTTATCGGCATGGGCAGATGGTGAGGCAAGCGAAATTGAAGTTCATCAACTTCTTCGGCAATACGGGGCCGACGAGTCTGTTATGCAGGATTGGGTGGGTTTTCAGCATGCGCGTGCAACGTTACGCCAAGATTCACCGCTAAGCCTAGGTCAGCATTTAGCCCTTCACAGCAGTATCCGTGCCGCCATAGCCACCGATGAGCCTGCCCATGGTGACGATTTAAACCGATCTACCAATGCCCAGCGTCGGCCCATCGCAGTCTGGGCCAAGCCAGCAGGGGGCTTGGCGATTGCAGCATCTCTTATGGTGGCGGTCTTGCTGGGTGTCCAGCAACAAGCGCCGAGTAGCAGTGAGGTTGCGTCCAACGCTGCAAGCCCCATCATTAGTCACACTGGGCCTGTGACGGTTCAGACCGTCGGTGCGGGTAAGCTGTCAGGCCAAAGCGCGCGACCTTCCGTCGAAGAACCCATGAATGACGTTGGCAATGGAGACGCGGGTTTGTTGGCAGCGCAGGGAGATAGCGCTTACGAGACCATTGATGGTCAGTTGGAATTAAAGGCGTTGGATGTAAATAAACAAAGGCAACTACGGGCCTATCTGCGAGAGCATGACCAGATGGTGCGAATGAACCCGAATACCCGAACAGTGATGTTTGAGTCATCCAAGGGCGGCGGTCAATAACCTGATGTTCAGAGAGCCACTGGATCAGCGGACATTAGTAACGTCCATCAGTAGCTTGAACGCAAGTGTGAGAGGGATCTTGAAGACAGTCTCAAAAACAAGCTTGAGTAAGCAGCGACAATCCTGGAAAGCCAATGGTTTTGCCGTCTACTTAGCCTTGAGTGCGAATTTAGTCATGGCTGAGACTGTGGCTGAGACTGTGGCTGAGACTGTGGCTGAGACTAAGGCTGAGCCTGTCCAAGCGGTTAGCCTCGATAAGCCGTCGACAGATTTGCCGCAAATTGTCGCGGCTGACGTCGCCGAGCAGGTTGTTGGATCTGCTGCCGAGTCAGGTGATGATCAGCGTGAAGCGCGGGTCTGGCTCGAGAAAATGGGTCAGGCGTTGCGCTTAGCATCCTATGAGGGCACCTTTACCTATATGCGTGGTTATCGATTCGATACGGTTCAGGTCGCTCATCAATTCAAGGATGGCGAAGAGTACGAACGGTTAACGCAGCTCAATGGTGAGCCTCGAGAGATTGTCAGAGCAGGTGATTTGGTGGTCTGCAATCATGCCAATACAGATGCTGTAGATCTAGATCATGACTTGCTGATGGGGCCCTTTACCCGCGCCTTTAGCGAGAAGATTAGTACTTACCAATCTGTTTATCGCTTCTCCATGCTTGGCCATGATCGAATTGCCGGTCGCGATGCTGTGGTTTTGGGTATCTCGCCCAAGAACAATGATCGCTACGGTTATCGGTTATGGCTTGACGAGGAGACTGGCCTGCTTCTGCAGTCGCACTTGGTGAATCAAGGCCGAGTACTCGAAGCCTTTCAGTTTTCCCGAATTGACATTGGCAAGCCCATTGAAGAGGCGGCGCTGTTTAGCGCGCTGGGCGAAGATCGAATTCAACATCAACTGTCTATCGTAACACCTACCCTGATCAGCGAGGCGGCTCCCGATCAGCGTCCTGCCTGGAAAGTTTCCTGGCTGCCCCGCGGCTTCAAAGCGGTGCGGATGCCCAATCAGAACAGGGTGTTGTTCACCGACGGCCTCGCAACTTTCTCGGTCTTCGTCGATCGTCCTGGTCCAGCAGAGTTGGGTCAGCTGGTGACACACATGGGCGGCACAGTGGTTATCAGTCGCCAATTGAAAGATTCATCCCAGCAGATTACGGTTGTTGGTGAGGTCCCGATGGATACCGCCAAACGAGTCGCCGAGTCTGTTGAACCCATCATCTACTAAGCCGAAATTCATGATCGAAGTCGTGGGACGTATCGTCGCATCCGAGTCAGCAGGTTTGTGGATTGAAGCTGCGCCCGGCAGTTGCGATGGTTGCAGATCTCATTGTCTTCGGCCAGCCTCGGTTTTTTATCTACCGACCGGGCGCTCCGACGGCGTCCGGCCTTCAAGCGAAGCAGACGCACCATTGGCCATATCGAACTACGCCGCAGGCAGCTCTCAGGTGGTTATCGGTCTTGATTCTGTTGAGCGCCTGAACATTCTCTGGCACTCATTGCTCCTGCCGTTAGTTGGGCTTTTAATGGGCGTCAGCCTGTCCAGTATCATCAGTTTGACTGATTCCGTAGTGATAACGGGCGCTATACTCGGGTTCGGCACCGGGCTGTTCTTGTGCAAAACCCAGACATTCGACAAAATTCATATTAAGAAGGCTGGAAATTTATGACTAAACGCGCCCCCGGATCGGCCTTGTTGTTACTGTTGGCAATGCTGTTACCACTGGCCAGCATGGCGGCTTTGCCCGAGTTTACGCAACTCGTCAAGCAGGCTGCGCCGGCAGTAGTGAATATAACTGCAACCCGGAAGGCGGAAAGTCGCCAGTTCGAAAATTACAATGAAGACGAAGTGCCGGAATTGTTCCGCCGTTTCTTCGGTAACATGCCGCGTCAGAATGCGCCCAGACCCTCTGCAGGCTCGGGGTTCATTATCTCTGAAGATGGCTATATTTTGACCAACAACCATGTCGTAGAGAACGCCAGTGAAATTTTAGTGGCCTTGAGTGATCGTCGTGAGCGAATGGCGACCCTAGTGGGTTCTGATAAATTGTCGGATCTGGCGCTGCTCAAGATAGATGCTCAGGATCTGCCGATGGTCAAACTGGGCAGCTCAGAGCAGTTGGAAGTGGGCGAGTGGGTGGTTGCCATCGGCTCGCCATTTGGTTTCGAGTATTCTGTCACAGCTGGCATTGTCAGTGCTAAGGGCCGCAGTTTGCCCATGGAAGCTGAGGGTAATTACGTACCCTTTATTCAGACCGACGTGGCGATCAATCCGGGCAACTCTGGTGGTCCCTTGTTTAATCTCAAGGGTGAAGTCGTGGGTATCAACTCGCAAATATTTACCCGTTCTGGCGGTTTTATGGGGTTATCATTCGCTATACCTATCGATGTGGCCATGGAAGTCGTGGCCCAGTTAAAGGACAAGGGCGCCGTTGCTCGGGGCTGGCTGGGCGTCTTGATCCAACGCGTGGATCGAGATCTGGCTGAGTCTTTCGGTATGGATCGAGCGGCGGGCGCCCTGGTGACCCAAGTCTTTGCCAATAGTCCAGCATCCAAGGGTGGCCTTCGTGAGGGAGATATCATTGTGTCTTTTGACGGCAAGCCCATCGACCTGTCATCTGACCTGCCTCACGTCGTGGGCCGGACTCAGGCAGAGTCGAAGGTAGATGTTGTCGTTGTCAGAGACAGCAAGCGGCAGACGTTGAAAATCAAGGTCGGACTGCTCGACGTGGCTGATATCCAGGCACCGGGTGGTTCTAGCGTCATCGATAACTCGAATTTGCTGGGTCTGGATGTGCGTGATCTTACCGCGGAGGAACAGGCTGCACTGGGTCTCGACAAAGGTTTGCTGGTGGTGCGAGTGGCTGACGGACCTGGCCGGGCCGCGGGCATCAGTCGCGGGGATGTCATAACGACCCTGAATAGTGAATGGGTGGGATCGGCGAAAAGCTTTGGCGAGATGGTTGAAAAACTACCGCGAGAAGTCGCCATACCCGTGCGAATTGTGCGTAACCAAAGGCCAGAATTCCTGGTAATTAAGGTCCCTCGATAGTGCGGGGTCTTAACAAGTTGTTTATGGCGTATAAGCAGCGAATACATTAGACTTCACCGCTTTGTTTTTGAGGCGGCATATAATGCCGTGGTGCATAATTGGCCGATACGCAGTACATCCGAAATTTTTCCATCATCGCCCATATTGACCATGGCAAGTCGACTCTGGCCGATCGATTTATTCAGGTCTGCGGCGGCCTGGAACAACGTGACATGGCCGCCCAGGTGCTGGACTCCATGGATATTGAGCGTGAGCGCGGTATCACCATCAAGGCCCAGAGCGTCACGCTCTATTATGACGCTGACGATGGCCACCAATATCAACTCAATTTTATTGATACACCAGGTCATGTGGATTTCAGCTATGAGGTCTCTCGTTCGCTGGCGGCGTGTGAAGG
>JABMOJ010000496.1 GCA_013204195.1 SAR86 cluster bacterium | reverse complement strand
CGGGGGTTGCCTGCCACAACGGGGTTGGACCTCTGTTCAAAGGGCAGCCGGATGTTGACCCCGAAGGACTTCTCCGGGCCCGCCCCTTCGTTGACGGCCTCCATGATGCCTGGACCGCCGCCAGTAATAATATGCAGGCGGGGTAGATTGTGCGCGCAGGATTCACGCGTAATTTTTTCCGCGAGCAAGCGCGCCTCATTGTAATAACGCACTCTTTTGGCAGTTCTCAAGGCTTGGCGTTGCTCGGTCAGTAGCTGTTTATCGGTAGGGTTGGCTTGCAATCGTTCGGCAATGCCGCGGAGCATTTCCGCGGCAACTTCAGGTGACAAAATTCGAGCGCTACCGAAGATCACGATAGTATGATTGATGTCATGCTCGTTGAGGGTGAGTTCGGGCTTAGATAACTCTAGTAATAGCCGCACCGGGCGCATCTCATCGGTAAGAATGAAGTCATCGTCGGCATAGGCGAGGCGATAGGATGGTGAGCTGGACTGGGGTGTTGCCAACTGGGTTTCGCGAGTGTGTTTAACATCCTCTGCGGCGCTGGGGAATGGTTTGTTGGGCTTCTTGGTCGGATTCAACTTGAGGACCTTCCTGGTTGCTGTGAACGAATGCTAGATTTTTTGCTTCAGGTTTCATCGGAGTCTGGTTGTTTGGATATTTCCGTCAACTCAGCCTGCAGTTGTGAGAGTAAGGCTTCAATGGCGGTTTTTGCTTCAGGCTCAGGACCTGGTGCTTGTTTCAGCTGATTTGTGAGTTCATCAATTTTGCGGTTGAGATTCTCTTGATGTAGCTCCCTAGCTTGGGCGCGATCAGCTTTGTCGAACGCGATATCCTCGGCGGCCGCTTGTGGCTGTGCAGTTGGACGTCTGATCGCCTGGGGTATCTGTTTGATCTCGAGTGGCTGATTAATATGCCGGGTCACTGTTGGTGACATGATCTCTATCTGATTGCTGTGCAGACTGTCGAGCACGCACTGGTTGAGCTTCGAGCGGCTGGTGAGCAGTGTGTTGACATCAAGCAGCAAGCCACTGACGCGATAGCAGATGGAGAAGTCGTCCAAGCTCAGAATCTGTACATAAGGATCGTCGAGTTCAGCGGCGCGGGCGGCGATGAGCAGCAGTGGCTCAACCTCGGCGTGATGGATATCGTAGCCCAGCGACACGGTGCTTGAGATAATCACGCCCGAGCGACGGGTGACTTTGACGGGGGTCAGAATAAACAGGCTGTTCGGAATGGATACGAGTTCGCGGTTCTCGGTCTGGATTTCGGTATCGAACAGTCCACGTTCCGAGACCTTACCGAAGTAGTCGCCGACGGTGACGAAATCGCCGATATTAAAAGGCTTGGTCACACGCAAGGTAATGGCCGCCATAAAGTTGGTGACAAGCGAGGTGGATGAAAAGGCAATCACGGCGGATATTCCGAGACCGATGATACTGAGAATTTGATTTCGAGTGCCTTCTGTCAGCGGTGCGACTATCACGGCCAGAATGATCGCGGCCACCGTACACAACAGCATGATGATCTGACGCGGCAAGCGTGCTTCGCTGCCAAGATTCGGTTCGCGCGCAAGCAGCCAATAATGCGCCAGGCTGAGGCTCAGCAGCGACAGCATTAGGCTAACGATTAGCGGTATAAAGGCGTTGAGCAAGCTCTCGTTAAACGTCATAGCAAGTTCCTGTGGTGGGTGCCAGATCACTGCAGATACGCGTTATGGTCCGGCGTGTAGTGTATTGAATCGCGCGCCGTATAAATAGCCGCCAGCGACCAGCTGGCGATCCTCGAAACTCGATGGCATCCCTAAACAGCTTGTCTTTGGCCTTCCAAAAATGTTTCACTTCGTCTTTTGCAATCATTCAGGAGCAAGCCCGTGGCGACATCCAATCATCAATCCAGCACGCGACAGACTAATCGTGAAATTCATCTGGCTTCTCGCCCGGAAGGATTGCCCACCGCGGAGAACTTTCGATTGGTGGAGAATCCTCTGCCAGCAACCGGTCCTGGCCAGGTCCTGATAAAAAATCTGTATATGTCCGTTGACCCAGCCATGCGGCCGCCACTGACAAATGGCCAGACTAAACTCGATGAGGTCATGACCGCCGGTGCGCTGGGTAAAATCGTCGAGAGTCAGCTTGAGGGTTACCCCGTGGGAACCTATGTTATGCACCGCGGGGGATTTCGTGAATGGTGCCTGTCTAATGGACAAGGGTTGGAAGTTATTCAACCAGAAAATGAGCCCTTAACTGCCCACCTACATGTGTTGGGCACGACCGGATTGACGGCCTATGGCGGTCTGCTGGTTACCGGTGAGCTTAAGTCTGGTGAGAATGTGTTTGTTTCGGCGGCAGCCGGGGCTGTAGGT
>JABMOJ010000044.1 GCA_013204195.1 SAR86 cluster bacterium | reverse complement strand
TGGCTCATGGTGCCAACTAACAATTATTTCGAATATATGAAGTATCTTGTAGGTATCTCTGTCTATGAAAGTCTGGGTCAGGTGGCGGGGCCAGACCGACACTTTAATCTGAGCGGAGAAGCGCTTAAAGCCTTTGAACCTGAGCTCGATGCGTCGGCGTTTCCACGATCGAGTGTTTATCTTGAATACCTTACGGACGATGCACGGTTGGTGATGGCCAATATTCGTGCAGGCATTCAGGCAGGCGGCATTGCGGCCAACAAGCTAGCAGTGACTGGCGTCATCAAAGATCGACGCCAGGTCTCCGGTGTGACGGCGAAATGCGCAATCTCGGGTCGGGAAATTGTCGTCAAAGCCCGCGGGGTGATTAATGCTGCGGGTCCTTGGGTTGAGAAAATCTGCGCACTGGACGGGCTCGCCATGACCAAGTCCATGGTGTTGTCGAAAGGGGTTCATCTGGTGATTCCGCGTGCAAAACTGCCTATTCAACGCATGGTTTTTACCCAAAGCCTTGACCAACGACCGGTTTTTGCTATTCCCAGAGGTGATGTGGTGTATATCGGCACCACGGATTCAGTCTACCCACAGGGCGCCCAGATCTGGCCCGAAGTCTTGCCTGAAGAAGTGCGATATCTGTTGGAGCCCATGCAGCGATATTTTGGTGCACGGCTCACCCAAGCAGATTGTCTGACCACTTGGGCGGGATTGCGACCGCTCATCTCTGAAACGGGTAAGTCCTCGAAAGAGATCTCGCGTAAGGACGAGGTTTGGGTCAGTGAAAGCGGCCTGATTACGATTGCCGGCGGTAAGTTAACGGGTTATCGAAAGATGGCTGAAGACACGGTAGATGCAGCGAGCCGATTGATTGGCTTGGGGCAAGCTGATGGCGGAGATGACACGCCATTACCAGGTGGTGATTTTACCGGTGGTATCGATAATCTATTGCTCCATCTGACCCAGAAATATCCTATGAATGATACTGCCGCCCTGCGTCTGGTGCGTTTGTATGGTGCAGAGGCGGAACAGGTCTTGGCGCTTGGCGCGGATTCGCTAGTTGCGGCGGGTAGTGTGCTGAGCGGTGAAGTTGCCTGGGCTCTGCAAAAAGAGGGCGCTCAAAACTTAGAAGATGTTGTTTACCGGCGGACCCGTGCTGCGCTTTATCAGCCAGGGGAGGCCGCCGCGATATTGCCGCGCCTTGCTGAACTAATGGGTGCGGAGCTGGGTTGGACTGAAGACAAAAAAACCAAGGAGATAGTGCAGGTTAAGGCGTTGCTTAATGCCGACAAAACCTCACTATTGTCAGCGGTCGCTTAGACGTCACAAGGTCAAGTGAGCCCCAAGGTTGGTCGAGCATGGAGTTAATTTTACGTAGATAACAAGTTGGACTAAAGCGCATAATTTTTTTACTTTGTTAATCAACATGTTAAGTTGATTATCTCGCCTTGTGAGGCGAGCGTTGGGCAAGTTGAAAGTAAACTAGATAGTGAGAAGGAAAAAGACCGCCAGCTACTAAAGTAGTGGTCGTGGTCGTGGTCGTGGTCGTGGTAGTGGTAGTGGTAGTGGTAGTGGTCGTGGTAGTAGTGGCTTTCAGGCCCAGAACCTTATCGATATCGACATTTTATCTCCGTTATCTCGAACCACCCCCTAGGAGCATTCAAGTGCGTCTTTCATGAAAGCGCATATTAGTAGTTGGCGTTTGCGTCGAGTCGTTAAGTGAGTAGAAAGATTTATGAGTAAAGTGGTTGAGAAGAGGGTGCTGCGTAGATGGTTGCGCGGAACAACGATGGCGCTCAGCGTTCTGCTATCGATGACTACGCTGGCCGCGGAGAGCCCCGCCTCTCAAGAGATCGCCCGTCAAGAACTCTATGCCCAAGCCAAAGAATACCTCCAGCAGGGCGAGGCTGCTCAGGCATTTGCTTTGCTGGCTGCGCAAGAAGGTGAGCTTTCTGGTGAAGACGAGTTTGATTACCTGTTTGGTGTGGCCGCGCTTGATTCGCAACAGGCGGGCGAAGCGATTTTTAGTTTGCAGCGCCTGGTTGCCCGTAAATCGAATTTCTCAGGTGCACGGCTTGAGTTGGCGCGAGCCTATTTCGATGTGGGCGACGACGAACTGGCGAGTGTTGAGTTCTCCCGCGTCTTGACTGAAAATCCACCAGAAAATGTGGTGGCTGCCGTGACCAGCTACCAAGAAGCAATCAAAGTTCGAACGAGTGCCTACAAGACAACGACTCAACTCTATTTTGAGGCTGGCGGTGGTTACGACGGGAACGCCTTATCCGCAACCGATGAGCAGATATTTTTAGGCTTTCAGTTGAGCGAAAGTAACCTAGCCAAGCCTTCGAAGTTTGCCACCGCAGTCTTCGGTGGTTTCATCAATCGGCCAGTCACCACAGCCTCAACATTACTATTTACGGGTCGCCTGGACCACCGATCAACCCCCTCTACACATTTTATTGATTCGTCTAATCTAGATTTGGGTGTCGCCTGGAATTGGAATAAGGAAGAAAATAGTTTTTCATTGGCGGCCAACAACCTGTTTTCTATGCTTGACCGAGAATACAGCCGGCGTGATGCGGGGCTAATGGCAACCTACCTGCGCCAAGTGAGTAAAACCTTGCAAATGTCAACCTTTGCTCGAGGGGCTGTCAGCCGCTTTAATGGCGCCGCACTGAGTGTGCGCGATGTCAATCAGACGCTGCTTGGGGTCAGCGCGGTGAAAACATTTGCGGCCTCGCAGGTCAGTCTGTCTTTGACAAAGAGTGCGGATACCACTGTCGACAGTGCATCGCCGTTTTCTACCGATGGTTTTGCTGTCAGTCTCGGTAGCAGTTGGTTCAGGCCGAACGGGGTGCAGTACATTCTTGGCGCGAATTTTTCACGGACTGATTACGATGATGAATACTTCGGCTTCACCCGCCAGGATGACAGCTATGGCGTAACTGCAAGTGGCGTATGGCCAGATTTCCCAGCGAAAAGTTGGGTGATGACGGCTCAAGTCAACTATGGCTTCAAGCACTCTACCGTCAGCCTGTTTGAGTTTGACAGGCTTGATGCGGGCGTGTCGTTTCGCAAGACTTTCGATTAAGGGCAGCTGAAGATGATGAAAATAAAGTGTTTATCTGCCTGGTCAGTGTTGGTCGTAAGTTTGGCGCTGCAAATGTCGTCCGCCTCGGCGAGTGTGGGAAAGGTGCTGTATACCTTTGGTGTTGTGACTGTCGAGACGCCTGCTGTGCAGAATTTAGAGAAGGGCAGCGTGCTTGATGCCGGTCATATCATCGTTACCGGCCCCAAAGGCTATGTGCAATTACTGTTGGATGACGGCACCAAAATTGCCATTCGGCCTGCCTCGCGGTTTGTCATTGAGTCGCTGGAGATGCCGGCCGCAGAGGGCCAGCCGGCGATCGGTGACGGCAAGGTTCTACGCGCAAGCTTCGCCCTGGAAAAGGGCGGGTTTCGAACCATTACCGGACGAATATCCAAACGTGATCC
>JABMOJ010000495.1 GCA_013204195.1 SAR86 cluster bacterium | reverse complement strand
GTGCGAGACCAGCAGCAGGCACTTTCTCACACTGGCGGAACAAGACATCACTGGTTTTAATGGAGTGATGGCCGCTTACGGCTTACCGGCTACCGACGCGGCGGCGAAACAACTCAAACAAGCGGCCCTGCAACAGGCCTTGGAAGCTGCAGCACAGGCCCCAACGGAAATGATTAAGGCTTGCATCGCTCTGCTTTCCACAGCACTCACCCTGTGCAACCTCGGCAACAAGAACTTGATCACCGACGTCGGCATTGCCGCCAGCCTACTACTTTCTTGCATCCAGTCTTCTCGCCTGAATTTATTGGTCAACCTGAAGGCGATAAAAAATCAAACATTCATTAATGACAGCCTATCCCTATTAGCGGCGACAGCCACACCCATCGCCGATTTCAACCAGCTGATCGACAGCATTGAGACTGGACTGGCGCCGTAGGCCCACGCAGATGGGTTGAAACTAGGCCAGCGCTTCCACTAATTGTAGCTTAGACTCACCGTACTAACGCGACAACGCTATGACAGGATCCTACTTTATCAACACGCTGAAATCTTCACATGCCATCCACGGCCCACGTCATAGCCTGTGGCAGATATTATTGGCAGGGCTTCCGCACCGGTGCGGCTCTCGCATAGCGACATTAGCGTGCCTGCTGCTGACCATTGCGCCATGGCCACCGTATGTGCAGGCCGACGTGCGTAATAACAGGTCGACCGTCGAGTCAGCAAGCCTGATCGCTGATTTTGAAAACAGCATCGTTGACTCGCTACTGGCACGCTTGAAGTCAGAGTTCGATCAGCTTCCAGACAACGGTCTGGATTTTGAGTTTCGCGAGACTCACGCGACTAACGACAAGCTCAACATCCTCAATTATTACCACGAACAAATCCAAAGCATTGATACGCTACGTCTGGATGCAGATCGCTTGCTACGACTGAAGTTAATAGGTTATACCCGATTAATGCCCCAGCAGCAGGCCAGATACGCCTCGCAAGACCATGCGCTTTCACCCTATCACGGCCCTCAAGTCGACCTGCTGCGATTGCTGTCGAACTACCCCATCAACCCTGATTCAGGACTGACACCGTTACTCGAACAGCTCACGTTGCTGACCCATTCGTTGCAGCAAACACCGACGGTACAGGAGAATGTGACAGCAGCGGAATGTCTAACACTGAAAGGCGACGTCAGAAAGCTCAGCGATACGACGGTACTCAATAAGGTATTGCGTTACAGACTGGCGGAAATGGGTTTACCTGACAGGATTCAGAACACCTACCTAGATCAATTCGGTGCCATCCTGGAAGCCAGCATCATCCCTGCAACAAACCGTTTCTACGCCAATATCGATTGTGATTCCAGGCGTCCTAATGCCCATACAGATCCGGCTTACTATCAATATCGACTACGCCGCTTCAGTGCGAATGAGCGCTCCGCCGAATCGACTCACGCCTTGGGATTAGAGGAGCTACAGCGAATTCAACAGGCTCTGACGACTCAATGGCAAAATCTACACCCAGAGAGTTACGCCGCCGACTTATACGACCAGATGCGCGCCACCCAGGATGTTGTTCTCGAGAATGACGACGCAGCAAGGCAGCAATATTTGTCAGCGGTGACAGATCAAATATTCGACATTCAACAGGCTGCACCCAACTGGGTTAGCGAGTCGCCCCTGACGAGTCTTGAAATTATTGCCGCGGCACCGCTAATGAGTCTTTACGCACTGCCTGTCGAGTACCAGCGACCCAGCGAGATGCTGGGACAAATGGTAATCAATTTCAGCGAGTCATCGCCGAGCTGGTATGAGCTCACCGCCAAAACCTATTATCACACCATCCCGGGTTTGCACCAGGTTCGGCAGCAGCCGCGACGCCTGTCTACATTATTAGGCGCCAATGATGACCCAGGCTATTTTTCTGGCTGGTCCCTATACCTGACCAACATGGCACTGAATGCCGCTGAAGAGGGATCACAGGAACGTCTCGGCCTACTCGCTATGAACGCGGAACTCGCGGCGATGTTGGTGATTGATACCGGGTTGCACCATCTTAACTGGACTCGACAACAGGCTATCGACTTCCTGTTGGCGAATACCCCGACACCACAACCGACCGCGGCCAGGCTCGTCGACGAGGTTCGGTTTCGACCGGCAGTCATGTCGGCGCCATACCTGGGCATGCTGCGGGCCAAGCAGTTGGCCGGAGATCAACCAGCGACAGCGCAGAGGTGGCGTCATCTACTGGCCATAGGTCCCGTGCCGGACCCACTAGTGACTGAATTACAAGCTTGGCTCAAGTCCGATTAAACTTAACGCCTTGGTCCATCAAACCCTCAGACAATGATGATCTCCTGACGCCGGCTAATATCCAGTCAGTATCAAACTGCCCATGAAAGGCCTAATATGGCCATCAAATTACCCTAGGAATTTTCGATGACTTTGACACGTATTCTAATAACCCTACTGATGACCAGCACCCTGCTTTCAAGCTGTATTGCCGTGGTGGCCGGTGGCGCCGCTGCCGGCGGGTATATAATGGGCAACGACGAACGTAGCGTCGGCCAAATTACAGATGACGCGGCGATTACCGCGGCGATCAAAACCCGTTTAATTCGCGAGAAAACGATCAAGTCTCTCAATATCAATATTGATACTTACCTCCAGGTCGTGACACTTCGAGGCAAAGTCGCCAATACCGACCAGGAACAAATCGCGATCAAACTTGCGCAAGAAACCAAGGGCGTCAAGCAGGTAATCTCAGAACTCAGCATTAATAAAGTCGAGATCGAGGATCGCCCGTAAGCCAGCTTGGCCTGCCACCTGGCGGGCCAAATATTGCTTAGCGCATCTCACTCAAATCGGCCCGAATGTTTAAAACATGGTCAATTTCGTCACTTCCCTAGGACGCAACACACGGCACCACCTTAGTTTTTTTGTTATTTATCAAGCAGCTATATTCCTGGCCCGCAAATTGCTCTGACTACAGTGACATCTTTACTCACAGGTAAAATCCAAAATGAAAAAAGCCATATTGACTCTGTTTGTCGGTTATATTTCGATGATCGCCATCGTCTCGAATGCTTACGCACGCACTGTCAATCTTTGCGACTGGCAACTCGACGGTAATATCGCCGTCAACTCAGACTATGTCCTACTGACCAATGCGGCGGGCAAAAGTCTCAAACTGACGAACAATAATCAGGTCTTCATCGACAACCAGCCCATCGATGTCAGCGAGGCCCTCAAACCATTGGTCGCCGAGTATCACCAACGTCTACGAATTACGGTCCCCGCGATCGTCGACATTGCCCTGGATGGCATAGAGATTGGATTGACGGTTGTCACGGATATTTTTTCGAGTATTGCAGGCACGCCGCCTCCCGCAAGCCTCGCCGCCGCCATGGAAAATATTCGAACCGATATCGCCACACACCTAAGCCGCAATCAGCAAACTGTCCAGCTCAACGGCAGCACGACTCAAATGCTGAACTCCAGCATTGACCAGGCCGTCGATGATCTCAAACCTAGTTTTATTGCGTCAGTCACTGGCGCTGTCCTTATGAACCTTGGTCAATCCATGGCCTCTGGTGATGGCGACCTAGAGGAGCGCCTCGACGGTTTCGCTAGTCGTATGGAAAATTTGAGCGAGGAGCTCGAGACAAAGATCAGGGCGAAGACGGCCAAACTAGAGGTTCAAGCGCAGGCTTTATGTGTACAGATGACGGCGCTACAAGCGACAGAAATGAACCTGCAAGCGGCAATGCCAGCACTCACATCTTTTGCCGTGGTTCAACGCGAGCCTAAGCCGAACAGCATCTAACACGGCCGCTAGCTGCACATCAAAGCCATTGCAGCGCCAGGCTACGTGGTGCTTGTGCTGAGCAGCTGACCGGATTACGCCTACCGCTCAATCGTGACCCCTTGCTTAACCAGCTCATCGATCTGATCATCGACTAAACCCAAGCTCGTTAACAGCGCTCGCGTTTCTGTCGCGAAGGGTGCAGTGGCTGTCTGTGCTTGAAAGCCATCATCATTGAGTTTAACCGGCGGTGACAAAGCTCGAAAAGCACCAGCGGTGGGATGTTGGAGGACGTAAAACATCTCATTGGCGGCTGCTTGAGGGTCTTCAAACAACTCTACCGGGAACTTTACAGTCGACACTGGAACGCCCGCCGCCTGCAAAACCCCCATCCAGTCCTGACTCGATTGCGCGCGCATCAGCCCCTCCACCTCAGCTTGCAAAGTTGGGTAGTATTGCTCATCAATGGGGCCAGCCTGACTCATACCAATATAGCGATCAACGAAGCCCAACGCTTTCGAAAACCGTTCTTGTAACCCCCGACTCGCACAGGCAATCGCGATGCAGCCGTCTAGGGTGTCAAAAGTTCGAAAATAGATCGCCGTCAGCGCCGGCATCCTCGCCGAAGATGCACTCGCGCGCTGCGCCTCAAAGCTTGCGCCATCGATCCGCTGCTGGTTAATGTTGGCGATGATCTCTTGATGCTTCGCCTGATCGAGATCTTCAGACCGAATGAGCTGATTATTCGCAAGCGTCATCGCCGACTGCATCAGACTAACATCCACAATACCGCCTTTACCGGTACGTTCCCGGCGAAACAATGCCGAACTGACACCAAATGCCAGGGAAGTCGCTGCCATATAATCGGAGATTACAGGTTCTCCTGGTGCGGGCCGGCCATCCACCACGCACCCCATTGCTGCCATCAGACCACTGCGTGCTTGAACCACAATATCCATAGCCGAAAGACCGGCATCAGGACCCAGCTTACCAAAAGGTGTGACCTCGCCGATGATCAGTTGCGGGAAACGCTGCAATAACGTCTCGGCATCGATGCCCATCTTCGCCGCCAGACCTGGCCTGAAATTCATCAGCACCACGTCAGCCCAACTCAGCAGCGCATCAATGACCGGTTTGGCGCTGGCGTCGCTGAGCTTTAACGGCAGGGTATGCTTGCCGCGATTCCGTGAAACAAAAATACGTGATTCATAAGCCACAATCTCACCCATATGGCGATTCGGATCGCCTTCCGGAGATTCCACTTTGACGACTTCTGCGCCACCTTCTGCGAGCAACTGGCCACAAAACGGCACGGCAACAAACTGGCCGAACTCAACGACTTTAATGCCTTCAAAAGGTTGAGAAGCGGCCACTAGCTATACTCCAGCCCAACGGGGCGCAATAAGGACGAATAATCAATATCCTAGATTTACCTAGGGTTAGTTTCCAAAGCGATAGCGCAATTTCGCCACCAGCCGGCTTATCGTCGGCTCCCGAAAGGTCTCGTCAAAAAGCGCGTTAAAATCAGCATTAATCTGGTCAGGCAAAGCATTTGCCAAATTATAGACGAGATAAAAATCCGTCAAGGGGGCTATTTCCCAGCGATAGCGAACCTGAGCAGTGACATTGCTCACCGTAAAGTCATAACTGGCCTTGGTCCGCGTGCCTGGCACAAGCTGACCATCGCCTTCAGGTATTTCCCAAAAGCCACTTTCTTGAGCCTGCACACCAACCCACTGGAGGGAGAGACGGAATTGATGATTGGGGGCTGCAAACCAGTTGAACTTCATCCCAGGTTGCCACTCAGTTGCCGCATAACTCCCAAAATTGCGTGCGCCTTGATAAACCAACCAGCCATGTCGACGCTTGTACCGGGCGTCTATTTCAATCGAGACAGTATCCAGTGGTCGAATAGTAATGCCCAGACTGCCATTGTAAGACCAGTCGCCCTGGTCCTCCGTCACCGCACCGATACTTGCCGAATAGCTCGTCACTGCCGCAGCATCTGTTGCTATGTTGACGTTAACCCAGCCACCTTCATCGACGTTATAAGCGCCATTGCCGCGACTATCCAGATCTTCAAAACGACGGGGAAAGTAGGCCATCGCTGTTCGCAGAGAATTTCTGCCAGGTAATATCATCGACGCTCGCCAATAGATCCCACTACTGATCGTTTGCTGCTTGGTAACATTCTGCTGCTTCTCAAGCACCACAGTGGTACGGAAGTTAGTTACCGACTCACTAAACTTCTGCTTCTCGTAGCTCATAACATAACGAGCACTCGCATAGTCATTACGGCGTAAAAACCCAAGATCGCTGAAATTGACGTTTTCATTCATATAGTCCAATTCAAGTTTATGCCGCAGGTTATTGCTAGACGCATACAGCAAATCAAACATACCGCCGTACCCCTGCAGATCATCCACATCACTCATGACCACCTGGGCATCTAAGGTAAGATTCGCACCACTGCTCGTATAGTGACCGTCAACACCGTGGACGATCGCATCGTAGCGCGCCCCTGATGCTAATGTGCCGAGATAGCCGATTGAACGTTTATCCTTGCCTACGCGTTCATACAACAACCTGGTGACTGCAAAATCCCGGCCTTGATCTTCAATATTCACCGCCTCGCCGAGGCTATTTTGGCCAAACCAATTCACATCATCCTCGAAAGCGCCAAGCACGCCATATCGCAGGTCCCCAATAGCACCTGTCAGCTTCGCCGCACCCAACAAGTCCGTTGGCCGATCACGCTCGCCGCGATTTGGCGTAACCCCGGTCGGCACGGTTACTTGATTGGCAGTACCGCCGATTCGTCTGGTGTTCATTAAGGATATGGGCGTGGGCACATAATCGCTAACAGTAACTTTACGCGAC
The DNA here is from genome assembly GCA_013204195.1 of SAR86 cluster bacterium. GTDB lineage: Bacteria > Pseudomonadota > Gammaproteobacteria > Pseudomonadales > Azotimanducaceae > UBA4582. The sequence continues at coordinate 4,632 of JABMOJ010000495.1, read as the reverse complement.
GTTGTATTGAAATCATCATTCGTCACCACACGAAATATATTGCCTATGCTCGATCTCGGCGAGGTATCGAAAACTTCATTACCCTCGAGAAAAAACAGGCGCTTTTCCGGGAAAAACGTTTCTGCAGCGGTTAAATTCAACACGACATCATCAGCCTCAACAGCACCAAAATCAGGCAACAGGCTACCGGTCATTTCAAATTTTGGCGATGGCTTCCAGGAGATATCCACACCCACTCTGGCTTCGTTTTCGCCGATCGCATCATCAAGCGTGGTGGAAATATAGGGGATAAAAGATAGCTGCTGGCGTGGCGAAACCCCCTCAACATCCATCTGATTCAAAGCCGACACAAATCTTGAAGAAGAATAGGGGTAGCCAGGCCACTGATATCGCTCGTTAGAAGCTGAAACTTGGCGGCTAGCCGCAAAGCCAATATTACGCATAGCACCAGTATCAGGCATGTTCATCATTGACCATGGTAGAAACATTTCAACGCTCCAACCATCATCACGAGTCGCCGACTTGCCAATCCAGGGACCATCCCAGTCACGTTGATAATTTCGCTCGGGCAAAACCTTGCCATCCATCAGGCTGTTACCTAAGGCGACGATAAACCAATAGCCCACCAGACCTTCACCGGACATATCGAGAGTGATGCCAAAGGTATCTCTGTCAATGAATTCATCCCGAGTAGTAAAGCGCTTAACCAACGTGTCTTTCGGTTGGCTCATGATGCTACTAACGTACAGGCCCTTTTCTGTCGCCAACATACGGATTTCACTGGCGTACTCTCCCGGCACCCCTTTGTTCGGCACTGCCACCATCATATTGTCGTAGTAGCTGATGGTTTGCCAGACAGCTTCATCAACGACCCCATCGAGAATGATGCCGACCTCAGCATGGGGCAGGGTTTTTATCGCGACGCGGTGAAAGGGTATTCCATCCTGGTAGCCCAGCAGAAATTGCTCGCCGGCACCATCGCCGCCGAGCGACTTGGTCAGCGCTTCGACGCTTATAGGATTTGAGGATTCGCGCGTTGACGCTTGCGTTTCGGCCTGCCCTCCCATAACAAAAAAGCTAAACACCAGCCCCGCCAATCGCGCACGGATTGGCCTGACTTGCGCCATTGGCAATGGGTAACCCATAGAGACTCCTCAAAATCAGCGCGAATTCAGCGCGAACCCATCAATGTTTTTTATTCGAATCTACACCATAGGCTAATTTTTGACCAAGGGTAATCTACCACGGCTAATTGGGCACGATAAACCCCATTGATGACTAAGCCACTATGGGCGGCATAGGACAATCCAGAGAATCAGCGACAGTCCTGACAAGCTCGACTTCCACTGGGGTCGCGACCCCGTCGGCGGTGATGGTGGCGATACATGCCTTTAACAGCTTGGGCTTCAACAGTGGCCGTAACTCCGCCAAAGCATCAACACAGTCGTTCAAGTTGCTCAAACTCAGGCTGGATTTATCCACCAGCTCGATGTCGAGGCCTAGCAACTCCCGCCCCACAGCAAAGGCAACTTGCGGGTCAGTGGACGTCACATCCGTATAAGCCAGTACGGACAGCAATTGCGCGCACTGACCTCGCACCGCCGCATAACCCTTATACTTTGGTCGGCGATGAGCGCCATCAAACGCCTCACCAAGATGCTTGGTGACGAATTTCTGCAAGGCCCATTCACTCAGACTCATTTTTTGATCCGCGATGACCAGTCCGTGGATGTTAGCCTTGAAGGCCTCATACTGAACCCGCGTCATTTGGCGCAAGGCAGGCATGGCAATCTCAAGCAACGGCAGCCGCATCACCGGTTTGACAGCGGGAAATAACGGCAACATTTCATATAGTCGGTGCAATACGGCTGTATCGGCAACGTTCTCCAGAAAGTTTAGCTGACGCTCCTGTATCGCGGCATCCTGATCGAGCAAAAGTAGATAGACGATCGCCCTGGCGGAAAAGGTCTCGTGGGCAGCATTCAGCAATTCATCCGATATCAAAGCCAGCAGGCTTCGAGCATGGGATAATTGAGCACCGCCTGGCTGGCCCATAGTCTGGAAAACCTCATCGGCATTAATTCGGATCGCCGCGCCGGCAAAACTTGAGAGCAGCGGCCCCGCACTTTCCGCCGGCAGCGACTGGTCTGGCTCATTGTGAGACAAGTACGCACCATTCCAGTTTGGCTCGAGACGCTTGATTCGCTCGGCCAGCGGCGGATGGGTCGACGTCAATGCACCAAAAGTAAAGTTCACCCCACTACAGAAGAACGCATGACTGATTTCTTCGCTCTCGGGATTAGCCAGCACCGTACCCTGTGAATAACCACCGATTCGTTTTAGCGCGCCACTGATACCCAGGGGATAACGGGTGAACTGCACCGCTGAGGCGTCGGCAAGGTATTCACGCTGACGACTGACTGCCGCCTTAATCAGGGTACCAAAGAACTTACCCAAATAACCCAAAATCAATAGCCCCAGACCCACCGCCAAAATTGCACCACCGCTATTACGCTTTGACGAAGACCGCAATCGGCTGCCGTTAAGGACGATTCGGCCGATCACCGCCAGCATCAAAATACCGTAGAGCACACCCATCAAACGAATATTGAGCCGCATGTCACCATTCAATATATGGCTGAACTCATGGGCGATGACACCCTGCAGCTGATCGCGGCTGAGGTTCTGCAGCGCGCCTTCAGTGACCCCGATTATCGCGTCACCGGGTGAATAGCCCGCCGCAAAAGCGTTGATTGAGTCATCGGGAATAATATACACCGGCGGTACAGGGGTGCCCGCGGCAATCGCCATCTCTTCAACGACATTCAGCAGGCGCCGCTTCTCTAGACTGCCGTGGGGATCAATCAGCAGCTGACCGTCGAGCATTTCCGCCACCACCGAACCACCTTTCGACAAGGAATGAATACGATAAAGACTGCCCAGACCAATCAACAGTATGACTAACATGCTGACCATCAAAAACAGACCCCAGTCATAGCCCTCACTGGACGCCATCAAAGAGGCACTATCGAAGAAGCCGGAGACGACAATGACTAGCAGGTTAGTCAATAAGACAATACTGATGACCGCGGCGGCATACAATGCCAATAACAATTTGGTGTTCCGGCGCGCCTTATCCTGGTGCTGAAAAAAATCCATGACCCGTCAGGCTAGATTAAAAAGACACGCCAGGCGCAGCCTGGATTGTCGCACTGTCGGCGAATTCCAATAAGCCAGCATCTGAGCCGTGGCCAAAAAAGTTGGCCAATAGGACATTCGGAAATGACTGACGATAGGTATTGTAGGCCATCACCTGATCATTGAAGCCTTGGCGCGCAAATGAGATTTTGTTTTCTGTGCTGGTCAACTCTTCCGAGAGTTGCATCATATTCTGGTTCGCTTTGAGATCCGGATAGGCTTCCATCGCGATATTAAATTTAGCCATCGCGCCACCTAACACCTGCTCCTGACTCGCAAGTTTTTTAAGCGCTTCAGCATTTCCCGGGTCTCGCGCCGCATCGGCCAGACCGTTGGCGGCGGCATCTCGCGCCTTGGTCACCGCCTCGAGTGTCTCTCGCTCATGGGTAAGATAGCCTTTTGCGGTCTCTACCAGATTCGGTATCAGGTCATAGCGCCGCTTAAGCTGGACCTCAATTTGGGCAAAGGCGTTCTTATAGCGATTCTTCAGGGCGACCAGCTGGTTGTATATTGCGATCGTGAAAACCAGCAGACCGATGATGACGACCAGAGTGATGATAGTTGATATTTCCATGCTTGATCTCCTTGGACCTGCTTCAATTAAGTACTTTTATTCGCACTTTCAAAACCACATTTGATACCGCTCTCAAACCCACAGCCAAAATTTTGCCTGAAATTAAATAACTTTATTTCTACATCATATTGCTCGCACGCCCACCACTGCCGGTCCTTAATGCCGGCTCTGCAAACACCCTCAGCTTAACACGACAGATTCATACAGTGACAATGTCGTCCCAGCCGCAATCAATCCGGTTGATTCTCCAAGCGAGACAGCCAGTAATGGCTATCAAACGCAGGATCGTCGATCAGAGCACGCCACAGTCGAATTCGATTAACGGTTTCAAGCCGACTTTCGTCCATAGGAAACCATTTCTCAGGCCGCTCGAAGATCGTTTGAATGCGATCTTGGTGCCGGTACGCGTCTTGGTCAAAGATCGCCGCGGGCCCCACCGACAATGCTGCCAGGTCATCCGTATTCCATAATCGTACTTGTCGACAGGTTGGGTTGAGACGAATTTTTAGCATATAACGCGATTCATCACTGCGATTACAACCACCGCCATGCCAGATGCCATGATGCATGATGAGCAAGGTTCCAGCCGGGCAAACTACATGCTGCTGACCCGCTATGTTTTGATAGCGCGCAATAGCCATTTCGTTGATTCGTCGAAAATGGCTACCGGGAATATAGCGGGTGCCGCCCATTGAGGCTGTGACCTCATGGGGGTAATACATCAGCTGGATATCAAAGGCGGTGCTGCGAACATCAACGATGGAATCTGCATGGGTGTCCTGCGCGCGAGCCTGGTGCGGCGGGCAATGATGCACGGCATGATGATCAAACAACGGATTCAAACCCACCAGACTCTGAAT
>JABMOJ010000494.1 GCA_013204195.1 SAR86 cluster bacterium | reverse complement strand
TCACCAAATTCTCCATCTTCACCACATACTCGGCTGCATAGGCCGCGAGGATACCGAGGGTCGCGCCGCCAAAGGTTTCTATGCCGTAGACCATCAGCAGGACTCGCGCATGGGGGTTACGGAATATATCCATAAACGACTTGAATGGACTGGACGGGGCGCGACCCTGATGGGCGACGCGTTCTGGCAGCAGATAAGTAGTCCACAGCACCAGCAAGGCAATAGTGCTGGCGGCCACCAGCGACAGGATAAAGGCGAACTCGCGCTTATCTGCGGCCTGATTCATCAGATGCAGAGAGTATAGGCCCGCAGCGACGCCGAAAATGCCGATCATATGACTGTAGCCAAACAGCCGAGTACGCTCATGGTAGTTCGTGGATAACTCTAGCCCGAGTGCACCATGGGGTACGAAAAAAGCGGTGTTGGCAGTCTCGTACAACAGCAGGCAGCAGGTCATCCAGACCACCAACATAGTGGCATTCAGCGCCATGGGGGGTGACCAGATGCCGACTAGGGCCACCGACATGGGTATGGCGGCCCAGAACATCCAGACCCGGCGCCGACCGAACTTCGATCGGGTACGATCAGAAAAAAAACCAATGAGGGGATCAGTAACGCCGTCCCACAGGCGTGACACAGCGATAATCGTGCCCATAATAGCCGGCGCGATCAGCAGCACATCGGTGGCAAATTTCATCAGATAGACGCCGAACAGCGTCCCCATAATGCCGAATGCCACTCGAGGCGCCGCGAACGCCAGGATAACGCTGTTTTTCAGCTTCTCATCCCCGCTGGCAGGCATAACCGCTGGGGGGTTAGTGGGTAATTCTGAGGACACGGTTAGCCTAACTTCACGGTGAATTTTGCAGAATCAAATCGAGCCTTATGGACTATAAGGTTTGAGTGGCATAAAACAATCCCTAGATTCATAGCTTTGCACCACAGGCACAAAACACGAATGCCTGCATGTCTGGCACACAGCGAGGGATCACAGGGCGGTGCGCCATCGCAGGCGTCAGCTGGCGCGGAGTCTGCATAAGGTCTCGAAAGCGTCTATACTGCCAGCCGAACCCATCGCTGATTTGGTGCGTATTCGATCACTAATGCGCCTCAACACTCTATAAACCATGTCATCACTCAAATTGAATTCACTACTACAACTCGACAAGCACATCCTGCGTGAACTGCTCGCCCTGGCTTACCCGATGGTGATTTCCCAGGGTGCTTTTGCGTTGATGATTTTCACTGACCGCTATTTCATGTCGTTGGTGAGCCCCACGCATCTGGCGGCGTCCTTAGGGGGCGGGGTCGCGTCGTTCTTCTGCATGTCGCTGTTTATCGGGGTGCTGTCTTATGGCAACGCCATGGTGGCTCAATATTACGGTGCACGGGAGTTAGCCAAGTGTCCGCGAGTGCTGACTCAGGGACTGCTCATGTGTCTGGTGTTTGTGCCGGCTTTGCTGCTGATCGGCCTATTCGTTGGTGATATGTTCGCCTGGATGGGCCACGGGCCAGAGCTGGTGGCGCTGGAGAAGACCTACTTTTATATTCTGATCTGGGGCTCTGCCATCAGTCTAATCAAGACCTGTCTGGGATCCTATTTCGCTGGCATCGGTCAAACGCGGGTGGTCATGATAGCCGATACCCTCGGCATCCTAGTCAATCTGCCCCTGACCTATGGCTTGGTGTTTGGTGCCTGGGGCTTACCGGCACTGGGCATTGCTGGCGCAGCCTGGGGTACGATCATCAGCACCTTGTTTAGCGTCGCCATTTTTATGCTGTTCTATCTGGGGCGTGAACATCGCCGGCGCTTTGCCGTGCTGGCGTCATTTGTGGTTGATCTGGGTATCTTGCGGCGGTATCTGCGCCTGGGCGTGCCATCGGGGGTCGAAATGTTCCTCAACGTGGCGGCGTTTAATCTATTTCTGCTGATGTTCCAATCTTACGGTGTACCGGAGGCGGCATCGGCGGCGATTGTGTTCAACTGGGATATCGTCGCCTTTGTGCCGATGATCGGTCTGAATGTGGCCATTATCAGCCTGATTGGGCGGTTTATCGGCGAAGGCAATATGGATAAGACGCGCCAGGTCATCATGAGCGGCTTCCTGCTGGGGTTGTCCTATTCGGGGATGTTGGCACTGTTGTTCGTCATTCAACGCGGGCCACTGGTGTCGATGTTTTTGATTGGCAGTAGTGACGATGCAGCGATAATGGACCTGGCGTCGATGATGATGCTGGGACTCGCGACCTACGTGATGGCCGACGCGCTTATCCTGGTATCCAGCGGGGTGTTACGTGGTGCTGGCGATACTCGCTGGCTGATGTGGATGTCCGTAGGCTTGCACTGGCTGATGCTGTTGGCACAGTTTCTGGTGATCAAGGTCTGGGCGTTGGGTCCGCTGGTATCCTGGGGAGTGTTCGTCGTTGCGGTGCTCAGTGTTGCCGCGGCCTATCTGTGGCGCCTCAGCGGGCCTGTCTGGCGTTCTGAGGCGGCGATAGCGAGAGTGATGGCAGAGCACTAGTGGTCCTGTGCAGATGACAGGATCAAGACCGCCCGCATCGGCAGCGCTCATGCATGACATAAGCGTCGGCTCGCTGCTAAGCTGGTTGATGCGTCCTGGCATGATGATAGGTGTGCGGGTTTAGCTGGCTGACATTGCTTACTGATTTGGCTGGCAGGCTTGGCCGGAACAAACTTTTTCAATTGCTGACCGAGAGATATAAAATGCAATATTCCGTAGCATTTGCTTCCGAAGTGGACTCCTGGCGCTGGGCTAAACGGGCCGAAGAATTGGGGTTTCACAGCGCCTGGTTCTATGACACCCAGATGCTCAATCCCGATGTGTTTATCTGCATGGCGCTGGCGGCTCACGAAACCAGTCGCATTCGCCTCGGTACCGGTGTGCTGGTGCCAAGCAACAGGATCGAGCCGGTTGCCGCCAATGCCTTCGCATCGTTGAATAAAATTGCGCCTGGCAGGATTGATTTTGGTGTCGGCACGGGTTTTACGGCTCGTCGGACCATGGGTCTGGGCGCCATGTCGCTGAAAAAAATGCGGCGGTATATCGAAGCTGTGCGACAGTTATTGCGTGGCGAGATGATCGAGTTGGAGATGGAAGGGCAGGCCCATCAGGTACAGTTTCTGGATCCGGGTTTGCAGTTGATCAACGTTGATGACGAAGTGCCAGTTTGGGTCTCTGCCTTCGGCCCCAAGGCTAAGCAGCTCACCGCTGATCTGGATGCGGGTTGGTTGAACTTCGGTTCCATGGGCGCGCTTCAGGCCTTGAAGGAAATGCAGACAATCTGGACCCATAGCGCTCGCCCCCTTGAAAAGCTGTCTGCTAACCTGTTCTTCCTCGGTGCAGTGCTCAGCGGCGATCTCGAAACTGACAATGCGCGGCTGATGGCCCAAGGCGGGCCTTTGACGGCGGTGACTTTTCATAATCTGGCCGATGAGGTCGGTGGTATGGGGGGCAAGGGTATCAAGCCCGGGCCTTTACGTGACCTGCTTGATGAATACCTGCAAGTCCATGACCAATACGTGCCGGCGACGGCTCGCTATTTGAGTAATCATCGTGGGCATCTGATGTATGTGCGTCCAGAGGAAACCCATATCACGCCCCAGTTGGTGCAGAACACCACGATGAGTGGGGAGCATGATGAGCTGGTGACCCGACTGCGGGGCTTGCGCGATGCCGGTTATACACAACTCACGGTTCAATTAGTGCACAACCATGAGGCTGCTCTTGAAGACTGGGCGAAAGTTTTTCAGGCCCTATAACGGCTAGATCAAACAACGCTGTTGGCAGACACAGTTGGCAGACACAGTTGGTAGACATTGGAAAGTATAACCCAGTGCCATCGGTTTGATCGGTGGGCGTCTAGATTGTATCCCTGTGAGGGGTAAGCGATACTCGAACCGACCATCAATGCATCAGGCTTAAACCACACCATGAATTCAAATAATACAACGGCTAGCCAGGGCCCCGTCATCATCGCTGGTGGCGGTATTGGCGGTTTGAGTTTGGCGCTGACATTGCATCAAATTGGCGTGCCGTGCCTGGTGTTTGAGTCAGTGGCAACGGTGAAAGCGTTGGGCGTGGGGATTAATATTCAGCCAAACGCCGTGCGTGAGCTTTATGCCCTCGGACTGGGCGCTGAAGTGTTGGACAGCATTGGCTTGCAAGTGCAGGAGTGGGCGTTAGTTGGCTTAAACGGCAAAGATGTCTATGCCGAACCTCGGGGACTGGCGGCCGGCTATCACTGGCCCCAGTATGCGGTACACCGTGGTGAATTACAGATGCTGTTGTACCGAACCGTATTGGAACGCCTGGGGGCAGATTCAATCAAAACCGGGCATAAGGTCACGGGTTATCAGAACACGGATGCCGGTGTCATGGTCTCAGTGAGCACCACAACGGGCGAGACACTGGAAGTAGCGGGTTCGCTGCTAATCGCCGCTGACGGTTTACATTCAACGATCAGGGCCCAGATGCATCCGCAGCAACCACCGATCCATTGGGGTGGTGCTGTGATGTGGCGCGGCACAACCCAGGGGGTGCCCATTCGCTCCGGCGCCTCCTTCGTGGGGTTAGGCACCCATCGGCAACGCATCGTGTTTTATCCGATCTCGCCGGCTGATCCGACAACCGGCTTGGCATTGATCAACTGGATTGCTGAAGTCACCATGGACAACGCGCAAGGGTGGACCCAGGGCGACTGGAACAAGCAGGCTGAGCTAGCAGATTTTATTCATCACTTTGAAGACTGGAATTACGCCTGGGTGGATATTCAAGCCATGCTGAGGGGCGCCCAAGACGTCTATGAATACCCCATGATTGACCGCGACCCAGTACCAACCTGGGTAGATAACCATGTGGTGCTGTTGGGTGACGCCGCTCATGTCATGTATCCTACGGGCTCTAACGGTGCCAGTCAGGCGATTGTTGATGCACGGGTGTTGGGTGCGGCAATCGCTGAGTACGGCATCAATGCCAAGGCGTTGGCGGCGTTCAATGAACAACTGTGCGAGAGCATCTCTGCGGTTGTTCTGCGCAACCGTGGTGCCGGGCCGTTCGCCATTTTAAACGAGTTAGACAAACGCTGCGGTGGTTTGTTTGATAATATCGAGGACGTCTTTCCCAAGGTAGAGCGCCAGGCAATGATGGCCCAATATAAGGCCGCCGCCGGTTTTGCCATCGAGGCATTGAATGCCGCGCCGGAAATTTTGGCGCCCGACAGGACCTGATTACACCCTGCTACCTAGCTCGGTGAGTTTATTTTTTATCATTATCTAGAGGATTTAATATGCAAGATTTTACCGGCAAAGTGGCTGTCATCACTGGTGCCGCCAGCGGTATCGGACGAGCACTGACCGAGAAGTGTCTGGCGGAGGGCATGCAGGTGGTCATGGCTGACATCGAAGAGAAAGCCTTGCAGCAGGCAGTGAAAGAGTTACAGGCAGCGGGTCAGAATGCCATTCTGCCGGTCAAGACTAACGTGGCCATACTGGATGAGATTGAGAACTTAAAGCAGCAAGCGGTGGATAATTTTGGCGCGGTACATTTGCTGTTTAACAACGCGGGTGTCGGCGGTGGTGGCAATGCTTGGGACAGCACCGAGAAGGATTGGGAATGGGTGTTGGGCGTGAATCTCTGGAGTGTGATTCATGGCTTGCGGGTGTTCGTGCCGCAAATGATCGCCCAAGATACACAATGTCACATTGTTAATACTGCTTCAGTAGCCGGTCTGCTCGGTGCCAGTACCAATGCTGGCTACGCGGTCACCAAACACGGCGTTGTCGCCTTGACTGAGATACTGTATCGCGATCTGGAAGCCCAGAATCTGAAAATCGGTGCCTCTGTGCTGTGCCCGGGTTTGATCGATACGCGCATCATGGACAGCGGCCGTAATCGACCAGCGTCGCTCATTAACGATGAAGTCCCCGCGGCGCTGACTCAAGAGCAAGAAGCGGGAAGGGCCGCCTTCGCCGCCGCACTCAAAGAGGGGATGAAACCAGAGCAGTTGGCAGAAATCGTGTTCGCTGGCATTCGCGCCAATCAACTCTATATCCAAACCCACGATGTGTTTAACCCGATGATCCTGACTCGAGCGAATAACATCACCACCGGCACGAACCCGTCACCTATCAATCTCATTTGATGGAAGGCTCAACCTCAACAGGTAGCATTGATGTTGCACCACTATGTTTTTATCAAATATCAACCGGATACGCCGGCCGAGCACATACAGGCATTTTGTCAAAAGATGCTCGCGCTGCCGGCCAGCATCGCCGAAATTCAGCAGCTTGAAATCGGCCACGACGTACTCCACGATGAGCGCAGCTGGGACCTGATGCTCATCATGCAGTTTGAATCCATTGCGGCTTTGCGCAGTTATCAACAGCACACTGAACACCAGGCTGCCGCGCAATTTAACAGCCCCCAAGTCGCCAACGTCGGCTCCCTAGATTTTTGGGGTCGGGGTAAAATTGCGTGATTTGGGGGCGGGGTAAAATTGTAGCGAAAAAGCGGGCTGCCTTGCATGATGGCGCCGATTCGATGATATTAGTGCCCCAACAATCGGGAGTGATAGTTTGAAACTGATCAGCGACAATATTTTAATCGATTCGGGGCAAAAGTTTCCAACAAGCCCGGCCATCTATCCAACTTTCGATGGTTATAATTTCGCGAATCCCTCTGCCTGGACTGCAGGCCATCCCTTTGATCGTTACAAGACAATGCGTGAAAAATCTCCCGTGATGTGGACTAACACCGACAAGGGACTATCGGGCTTTTGGTCCGTTACAAGATACGATGACATCAAGACGGCTGAGCTCGCTCACAGTGTCTTTTCGTCAGAACGTGGCAGTATCAACATGGGGGTGCCAGAGCGAAAGCAGTGGCGTCCCGAGAAGTTGATGCTGGCAGCCTTTAACTCGTTGATTAACTTAGATGAACCCTTGCATCGAGATATGCGAACGCAGCAGAGTGCGTTCTTTTTCCCAGCCTATGTGGAGACGCTTCGAAACAAAGTGGGACTAAAAATCGATGAACTGCTCGATAAAATGGAAGAGAAGGGACCTGTTGTTGATTTTGTGAAGATGTTTTCTGAGGAAGTCCCTTTGTTCACCCTTTGCGAAATGCTGGGTATTGACGAGCAAGACCGCCCCAAGGTCAAAGTCTGGATGCATCATCTGGAACTGGCCAGCCAGTTCCTTTCCAATCCTTGGCAGACGTTTTTTTCGGAGCCACTTTTCCCCTTTCGATTCAACACAGTGGTGAGCGAGATGTTTGCTTACGGTCAACAGGTGATGGCAGATCGGCGTGTGAATCCGCGAGACGATCTGTTAACTGTCATCGCCCAGTCGCAAGTGGATGGCGAGTTGCTGTCGCAGGAATTTCTTGATGGCTCCTGGCTTCTGATTATTTTTGCGGGCAACGACACTTCCAGAAACTCACTGTCAGGTACGATTCGTTTGATGACCGAGTTCCCCGATCAGCGGGCAATGGTTCTTGACGACCCGTCACTGATACCGAAGATGTCTGAAGAAGCGCTACGGATGGTGTCGCCTGTGATGCATATGCGTCGAACAGCAGTAGAAGATACTGTGTTAAATGGTCAGGCCATCGCGAAGGATGAGAAAGTGGTGCTCTGGTACGGCGCGGCTAATCGCGACCCAAATATTTTTCCTGATCCGGATACTTTCAACATGCATCGAGACAACGTCGACAAGCACATTGCCTTCGGACATGGCGTACATAAGTGTCTGGGTTCGCGAGTTGCTAAACTACAATTGCGTATGGCATTCGAGCGAATATTTGATCGATTTCCAAACATCCACTGGACGGGTAAGCAGAAAATCGCCCCCAACGCACTGGTTCATGCCATCTCAAGTTTACAGGTCAACCTGTATGGACCCGGAGGCAAAAGGCCCGTGAAAGTGGCCGTACCCTAAAGACCTTGGAGATTTGGGGTCGGGGTAAAATTCCAGCGTAAACGCAGAGCAAGCGATTTGCAGCGGTATTTTACCCCGACCCCAAATCTCTTTTTTACCCCGACCCCAAATCTCCCTTGACCCCGATTGCTCATCGATTACTCATTTCGATAGGGCGCCTTCTGCCGCAGCGGCAAATACGCGAATAAAATTGCCGCCCCAAATCTTCTCAATGTCTTGTTGGCTGTAGCCTCGGGCTAACAGTCCTTTGGTCACGTTCAGTGCTTCGCTGGCATCATCGAAACCGGTAATGCCGCTACCATGATTAAAATCTGTGCCGATACCTACGTGGTCAACGCCAATGCGCTGGGCCACATAGTCGATATGATTGAGCACGTCATCCATGCTGCCGGGGCCTAACAGTTCGCTGACGGTGCTGAGGAACTTCGTCTGGACAGCCGCATCGTCTATCTCCCAATACAGTTCGAATGGGTAGTAGTAGTCTTCCTCAATGCCGGCTTCTTGACGAGCTACGCGAATCAGCCCATCCAGTTCCTTGTTCGACGAGTCGAACAAATAGCCCCTGAAGGGTGCGATATGAATCACGCCGCCATTTTCACCGATCAAGTCTATCTCTTCATCAGTCAAGTTACGGCTGACATTAGACAGATGCCAAACGTTCGAGTGACTGGCGATCACGGGTGTCGTTGACAGGGCCAGAACTTGCAACGCTGCCGCTTTAGACAGCTGGGAGATATCAACGATGCCACCCAGTGCGTTAATGCGTTGGATAGCCAGTCGACCCAATTCAGACAGGCCGCCATGCTCGGCTTCGACTTCATGGGCGCCAACTGCGCTGTTATAGATCGGTCTGGAAGAGTCGGCAAAATCGTTGTGTCCCATATGGGTTAGCGCAAACACTCTGACGCCTGCGGCATAGAAGTCGTCCAGTGCCGAGACTTCGGCGCCCAATATTCGAGCATTTTGCAAGCCAAGAATCAGTGCGCCCTTGCCATCAGCGTGGGCCTGCACAAGCTCGTCAGCCGAACGCGCCAGCACGAGGTTGTTCTCAGGGTCGGCAACCAGTGCCTTCACGGCGCTGAGCTTCTCATCGGCCAGCGCTCGCGCCACGGCATAGCCGTCAGCGTCTCGTGGCCCGGGGCCTACCGCCACGGACATCACAACGGCATCGACGCCACCGGCGCGCATTTTATCTGGCGCCACTTTCGATAAACCGTCGGTGCCAACGTAACGAGACTCTTTACCCGGTATTTCAATGTCGGCATGGGCATCGAGCACAAGCGCGTGTGCGTGAATGGCCTCTGCGGTGATGGCGGTGGCGTCGACGTTAGCCAGGTCAACGTTGCTTGGCTCTGTCGAGGCAGGCCCGCAGGCGGCTAAGGTTAGCAGGGCTGCGCTGGCCAGTAGATATTTGCAGGTTTGAATCATTGAGATACTCCGAGTGGGGTGTCGATACTTGAAAGGCTTAGGCCGGATAAGTAGCTAAGTCAGCGACCTAGCAAACCGGCAAATCAAGGCGTTAGCCTCTTGGTATAGATCAGGCGTCACATCCGGTAACATCAGATCGCCAGCATGGGGAGTACCATGAACCGTTCGCGCTAAAGCGGGAACACCGGCAGCCAGCAACTTTCGATAATACGCCAGACCTTCATCCCGCAGAGGATCGAGTTCGTTGACTGAGATCACATGGGGTGGCAGCCCCTCAAGATCTTCCATACTGGCGTGCAAGGGCCAAGCCAGCGGATTGGTTGCGTGTGCATTGTGTGGGTCATAAACCTTAACCATCGTGGCCATCATAGCGCCATCAAGAGAATATCCGTCATTTTCCCGTAACGAGACCAGCGCCAACGGCGGCTTGGCATAGCTGCCTGAAATGTAAGGACACATGGCATAGATCCCGTCGATCTGTTCGAGCCAGCCTTCCTGCTTGGCCTTCAACGTCGTTGCCAGGCTAAGATTACCGCCGCCCGATTCACCCGATAGCACAATAGTGGATATACCCAGTGACTCGCGATTGGCGTGGGCCCAGTTAACCGCGCTGGCACAGTCATTCAACCCGGCGGGGAAAGGGTGATTGCCCAGACTACCGCCGCCATTACGAAACTCGACGCCGATCACGCGCATGCCGGCTGCGGCGAGACTATTGCGCCAACGCACAAAGCCAGGATCAGCGGCTGTCATCAACACCATACCGCCGCCATGCATATGCACGATGCAAGGACCCGCCTCGGACTGATCTTGGGGCATATGCAGATACAGCGTGATGTCATGGCCGTCGACACCCTTGATGGTCTGGGTGGTAGACATTACCGAGTCAAAGGTCGGCATCATCTGCTGCTCCATGGGATGGCTTGCCGCGGCGGCGGCCTCAAATCCTTGGCTATAGGCGATGCATTCTTCGTAGCTGGCGTTGGGGGCGGGTGGTGTGATGCCACCACCGAGGGCTGCCATGGCCTGCATGACGGCCTTAATGCGCGGATCAGCTCGGGGGTCGGTGATAAAAGTCGCGTCAGGGTTGCCCAGCTTTCCAGGTTTTTGGGTGTCTGTCATAGGGGATCTCGTGTTTGATACGGCTGAATTAAGCATATTTGCCCATAGCCCGCAACCACTCAGGCAATAGTCTGGCAGGGGCCGAGTATATACCGGCTAAGGATCGCGTGAGTTTGAGTAGCTTAAATGTTGCCGTTTTCCGCGGCGGAAGATAGCAGTCGAGATTAGTTGAGCATCTGAGCCGCAAATTGCTGTCTTTTAATGTGCGGCTCTCAATGTGCGACTTTCAGTGCGCAGGTCTCAATCTGTGCATATCGCAATGGGCTAGTAGGGATGAAGCCTGACAGGTATGTTCTTGATCCCTCTGATGAAGTTGTTAGGCAGGCGCTCAACATCGCCCACAACCTCAACGGTGTGGAAACGTTGCATAATCTCTTCCCACAAGACCCGAAGCTGTAGCTCTGCCAGGCGGTTACCCATGCAGCGATGCACACCGAAGCCAAAAGCAACGTGGGCGCGGGCATTTGGGCGATCAATAATCAGTTTGTCGGCGTTCTCAAACACCGACTCATCGCGATTTCCTGAGAGATACCACATGACTACCTTGTCACCGGCTTTGATATGCTTGCCACCGAGCTCGTAATCTTGCAGCGCTGTACGGCGCATGTGTAGTACCGGGGTCTGCCAACGAATCATCTCAGACACCATGTTGGGTATCAGGCTCGGATTATCTCTGAGTTTTTGGTACTGGTCAGGAAACTGATTCAGCGCCAGAACCCCACCACTGATGCTGTTGCGTGTGGTGTCGTTACCACCCACGATTAACAGCAGTATGTTACCGAGGAACAATTCAGGGTCCTCGTTCATCTTCGCGGTTTCTGCATTGTGCTGCAGCATCGAGATCAAATCGAATGCCGGTGGCTGGCCGGCCTTCGACATCCATAGTTGGCAGAACGCGCCAGCGGCGCCCATAAGTTCTTGGTAACGCTTGCCCATATCGATGCTGGTGTCACCAGTGACTTCTGGTACTGCGGTGGCAAGGTCAGACCAATAAACCAGTTTATGGCGTTCTTCATAGGGAAAATCGAAGAGCGTTGCCAGCATGCGGGCGGTGAGCTCGATTGAGACTTCCTGCACCCAGTTGAAGGTTTTGCCAATGGGCAGATTGTCAAGGATGTCGCTGGCGCGCTCTCTGATCAAGGGTTCAAATTCTGCGAGATTCTTTGGCGCAACGGACGGCGCAACCGCCATTCGCTGTTTCATGTGTTTGGGTTCATCGAGGGTGATGAAACTCTGACCCTGAATTTGACCCTCTTCAGCGGCATAGGGGTCGACGATGGCAATGCCACCTTTCTCGGAAGAAAATACCTGGTGGTTGGTGTCAACCTCCTTGATCAGTTCGTGACTCGTCACCGACCAGAAGGGACCATTCACACTGTCAGCCAGATAGTGGATGGGTGCTTCTTTGCGCAGGCGCGCGAACAAAGGCTGCCAAGTATCACCCTGGTAGAGTTCCGGTCGACTGACGTCAATTTTATCCAAGGGAAGGCTGTTTACATCTTCGGTCGTAGTCATTGCTCAATCCTCCTAGGTAACACTTGTAACTTAGTGGTGCAGTTTGAAGTAGTCAAGTGTTTACTTTCCCGTGTGTTCACTCTAACGTCCTCGCTATGACTATTCACAACCACCAGGTGCTAAGTGTTCGCCCCGACCCCCGAGTCGTAAGAACCGAGGCGGCTATTAAACACGCATTACTTGAGCAGCTAGCCGCAGGTTGTAGCTTTAGTGCGTTGACGGTTTCCGAAATTTCTTTGGCAGCCGGGGTGACCAGAAAGACTTTCTATGCGCGCTTTGGTTCACCGGAACAAGTCGTTGAACGAATAGTGACGGACCTGTTTGATGAGATAATCCGTACAATTGACGACGACATGTTGCGGCTTCCGCTGCTCGATAACTCGCTCGCGATGATGGTATTCAGGGCCTACGATGAACATCAGAGCGTACTGGCACCGCTAGTCCGTTACTGTCCGGTTAACCTCTTCGTCGGTCCTGTCAGCACGATTGCCGGTCAGTTGCTTGAACGAGCGATTAAGGTCAATAAAGCGCCGCCGATGGATGAGGCCAGACAAGCCTATCTCGTGGCTACGATTGCCAGCATTGTCCATGGAGTGGTTTCAGTCTGGGTTAAGCGCGGATTTTCTGAATCGCCGGAGCAGGTTGCGAGTTTCGTTGATGAACTGCTTACTGATGGAATACAAAGAATCGTTTTATCGGCAACGAAAGGGTGGATTACCGGGTGACTGAACTTCGTTAACCTGTTTCACGCCAGACGTTTCCAGGCGGGCCGGGCAAGCTGCGGCCCTGCAATATGAATACCCCAGGATTTTTACTCCGACCCCAATACTATCCAACTACACCTGCCAAGTTATAGGGTTAGTCTGGTATCGAGACGGAAACTAGTCAAACGTTTGTTGATAAAGTGGTTGATCAGTGATGGCCGGTGCGGCGGCTTGC
The DNA here is from genome assembly GCA_013204195.1 of SAR86 cluster bacterium. Classification (GTDB taxonomy): domain Bacteria; phylum Pseudomonadota; class Gammaproteobacteria; order Pseudomonadales; family Azotimanducaceae; genus UBA4582. Next base: position 13,509 of record JABMOJ010000494.1, on the reverse strand, counting down.
TAAAAAGGTCTTTACTCTCAATTTGGCGTTTTCCCTCACATTCATATAAAACAGCGGATAGTCCAAAATATGATAGGACTGTCCAGGCCTGAGCTTGGCAAAGACCTCGCTGCTTTGCGCTGCAACTCGTAGCGTTCCATCACGACACTCGGCCCATGTCAGATGTGGCAAGGGTGCTGCGAGGGCGGTAAAGGTGACATTTTCGGGTGGGTTGGCAGGGTCACGATTATTGTTAAAGGCTGAGAGGATGGGTAATGCGCCGCGATGCAGTTCCGCAGGCCCTCGCGTTGAGCTGGCCTCCCAAGTCAGTGGGTTTGTGCACAGCGTATCTCCACGTCGAGGGATCACGGCGCCTTCCTCTGCAGCTGTATCCCAGTGGTTGATACACGCCAGTTGGCTCGCTGATTGGCAGGCCTTGATGTCGACCAGGCCCGCGAGCCAGTCCTGTGACACGCCGATGATTGTACTACCTGTTACATAGGCAACAACCAGCTGTTCCCTTAACGGCGTATTGTCTATCCGTTCCTTCAGCAGACGTAGCGCATGATGGGTACCCTGGCTGTGACTGGCAATGATGAATGGCCTGCCAGCATTATAATGTCGAATAAAGTGCTCAAACGCCGCGGCAACGTCTTGGTAGGCGAAGTCAAGAATCCGATCACGCTCGACGACAGTTGTCGCTGTATAGCTGAAAATTGACGCTTCTCTGTATTGTGGTGCATAGATGTTACAACAACCATTGAAAGCACTAGCCTGATAGGCCATTGACCATTGCGTGTTTTCTTCCGTTGCACTGGCCGGGTTCAGCGGTGAGGTCCAGGTGCCGCCGCTCAACAAGCCTGTGGGATGAATAAAAAATACATCAACGGGAGCCTGCCCCTGAATGTCATCGTCAGCTATGCCGGCCGGGATCAGATCTGCGGGGTCCTGCTTGTTTGGCAGTGCGGCCCAGTAGTCGCTGTCGGCGTAGTCCGGTGTCTTACCTGCCAGGCTCGGATCGAACTGATCGGCAGGCTTGTTCAATACCAGGGTTGGATCGAATTGACCGGAAGGTTGGGAGAAAACCAGGGTAATTTGTCTCATTAGGTTTTGACTGAAACCACTCATATAGGCATAAACGCCAAGACTGACCAACAGCATACCGAGGCCAAGAATGAGATGTTTGCGCGTGAATTTCACCGAGTTTCTCCAATTAAAAATGCGAGTGCGACAATCAGGTCGCACTCGCATCTCAGGTTTTACCGTTATCCAACGAGGCTTAGAGGTAGGCTAATGGCTGTAATTAAGCCGTAGGCCAAACACCCTTGGTGGTGCCCAGGATGCACTGGTACCGCCCACCGCAGCTGCACTGAGCTTCCATTCAAAATATTCTTCGTTAGTCAGGTTCTCAACAAACAGTTGCAAAAACAGATTATTTTCCATGTTTCGCCAAGTCAGTCGTGCATTTTGGATCGTATTGGATTCGATGTTGGCAAAGCTGTTCTCAAACGGATCGACATAATAGTCATCAGTATAAGCCGCATCATACCGAACCTGCAGGGATCCGCCTGACGCCAAACCCAAAGTATACTGCACGCCAACGTTGACTTTAAGATCGGGTGAGCGCAACAGACGATTACCACTAATATCATCGAGAGCAATACCAGGTACCATCGGGTCGTCGAGAGAGGCGGTGTCATACTTGCCCCGCTGCAGATTAATGCCGCCATCAAGCTGCAGTCCGGCAGCAGGCGTCGCCACAAACTCGAGCTCGAGACCATAGATGGTTGACTCCGCTGCATTGTCTATTTCGACATGATCTGTCAGGAAGCTTCTGACCTGCATGTCAGTGTAGTCATAGAAATAGGCTGCGCCATTGAGTATCAGCTGGCGGTCAAATAGCGCGCTCTTGACGCCGATTTCGTAGGCCGTGACGATTTCTTCATCAAAACTGTCGTTGCAGCGGCCGGCATTAAATCCTCCCGCCTTGAAGCCTCTGGAGACAGAGCCGTAGGTCATCAACGTCTCGTTTAGGTCGTAATCTACACCCAGTTTATAGGTAGGTGAGGTCCAACTCTTCGAGACACTAAGCGCTCGGCACTGATCCGCTGGCGGTATCAGATTGGAAACGCTTGATTGCACATTGTCTTTCTCGTCTCGGGTGAAGCGTACCCCCAGGGTCGTGCGAAGTTTATCGCTGATACTGTAAGTCGCCTGCGCAAAAGCACCAATGGAAACCAACGATTCTTGGAACGCGGTATCGACGAAAATAACTGTTGTTGGCTCATCCTTAAGATTGTTGATAGGTGGAAAAGCTGGAAAAATAGCCGTCAGAAAAGGCAGCGTGGTATAGGGCGTTGTGGCTGCCTTGTTGCGGTAGTAGCTGGCACCGACAATCCACTCCATGGCGTCATTGAACGCACTGCCCAGCAGATCTATTTCCTGCGAAAGCTCCTGAGATTCAGATTGAGATTCGATGATGACAAACGCTAAGTTAGTACCGTCTGAATCCAGTGAGGTTGCTGTGGTCGATTCTCGAAAGGAAGTAATCGACTTTACTTGTAGGTCGTCCAGATCCCAGGTTAAGGTCCCGTTAACGCCCCAGAAACGTCTCACTTCCGAGTCGGGGGTATCATGGTACAGTTTGCTCGCATCATCGGTGACGCTCTTGCCGCCAAAAGCAAGAGGGCTAGCGCCTGATCCTACGACACGCTCTGCATAAGTCATGGGACGACCGTCGGTGTGACTTTCTTGGTAGTCGGCTCGCACGATCCAGTCGATGTTATCAGCAGGAGTATAGAGAACAGCCAGGGTGCCAGCCTCAACCCGTGCGTAGTCCATATCCTTGCCATTAAAAAGGTTGGTTCTATAGCCATCGCGATCGTCAACGGCGAAACTGGCGCGCACAGCCAGCGTGTCGTCGATAAGGCCACCGTTAGCGACTAAATTGACCCGGCTCGTATTAAAGGAGGCACCTGTGATACCTACCTTAAAGCTCGGATCGAAGTCTGGTTGCTTGGAGATAATATTGATATTACCGCCGGTGCTATTTCGTCCATACAAGGTCCCTTGTGGGCCTCTGAGTACCTCAATACGTTCCATGTCCTGAAATGTGGCAGTATTAGCAAACTGCTGTCCCTGGTAGACACCATCTACATAGATGGCGACCCCTGGGCTGTTACCGACGGTGGGCGCGTCTTGACCCACGCCGCGAATATACAACTGAAGGCCAGCGGGAGCCTGATTATAGGTGAGGCTGGGTGCCAGCCGATTAATGTCACGAATGTCATCGATTTGAGCGTTCTCGATCATGCCTGCCGTAATGGCAGTAATAGCGATTGGCGTTGACTGCAATGACGCTTCGCGTTTTTGTGCAGTGACGATGATCTCCTCCATCGCAAAGTCTGTCGTATTACTGGATACGGCATCTTCTGCACTGGCTTGTAATACTGTAAAAAGCGATAGAAAGGCTGCCCCAAAGTTACCGAGTAGCGAGTTATTCCTGTTTGATTTATTCAATTGCACATCCCCTGAATCAACGTATTGGCTGATAATCCTAAGCTGTCCTTGCTCCCCAATCGCGATTTGTAGCCCAGTACCCTTTAACAGCCGCTCCAACGCGTCGTATATCGGGTAACTGCCAACCAAGCTGTTTGCTCTTTTGTCTTTAGCCTTATCAAACGGAAATACGAGTGTTTGATTTGATTGCTCTGCAAACGCGATGAGCGAGAGGTCGGCCCGTTGCGCAGGAATATTGAAGTTAATTACGCTATTGATGTTTACCTGGCTGGCTTGGAGCTGGCACGCAGCCAACATCAAGCACGTCAGAGACAAACATCTAGCGCAGTAGCTCACCAATAGTCTGGCGACGGAGTTTTTTCCCGCTTGCAAACTAGACGAGTCAGGAAGGATTTTCCGCCAGGCAACATCGAACATTAAACTTCTCCGTTCGGTTAAGTGGAATGTTCAGCATTTTCTCGCGCTTTTGGTTTCAATAATATCTTAACGTCGTCAATCTGCTCGAAGGTGATGTTAAAATTTGCGTTAAGTGTTGCCAAAAAACCGGCGATGTCACCGGTTTTAAATAAGCCGGCAACCCGAATTTTTTGCAGGTCGCTGTTTAAAAACACAAACTCAACCGGTGTATAGCGACTGATTTCTGCCACAGCGTCGCCAAGTGATTCGCCGCGAAAAATAAGATTGCCGCTACGCCAGGACAATTGGACTGCTATTTCCTCGGGCGCAAGGGTTTCGATGACATCGTCTGCCGCACCAAGCAGGATTCTTTCGCCCTTTGTCACGGCGACAGACTCATCGGTGAGCAGGGGCGGGAGCAATAGTTCATCGGCGCTCTTCAAGTCAGAATTTGAATGTACGCCAACTCGGACCTTGCCGTCGGTCACCATCAGTTCAACCCGTTGATCACTGTTGATTTTTATGTCAAAGGCAGTACCTATGGCTTGCACCACATGATTCCCAACAACAACGCTCAGCGGGCGAGTGGGATTGTGAGCTACCTCAATATGCAATTCACCTCGTTCAAGCAGTATCAGCCGGCGGTGTTCCGTATAATTTACCTGCACTCTGCTGTTAGTATTGAGCGCGATTCGAGTGCCGTCTGACAGCTCGACAGTCGAGTGCTCCCCAACGGACGTCTTATAGATGCCTTGGCTGGCAGCCGCCGCGACTGGTGATTGCTTCGGCGCGAAGATTTGCTGCTGGCTGACAGCGCTCCAATAGCCCAGGCAGACGGCAGCGAGCACGCCGGCTGCTATCGCTAACAGAGCTTTTGAATTTTTCGAGCGGCGGCTTGGATGATGGGGAAACATGTTCGCCAGGCAGGTCAAGCTGTCAAGTTTGTCCCACATTTTTGCCATTCTCAGTAGGACTTCCTCGTTGGCGGGGTCAGCCTTCATCCAGCGTTGTAGCGCGCGAACTTCTTTGGCTGCCAATCCCTTATCGAGCTTTGCAATCCAATTGGCGGCCTCATCATGGCGTTGTTCCTGGCTGCGCAACTCTATTACGTTATTCATACATTGCCTCCCGCATAGTCGGTTGTTCTTGGTTTTTTCCCGCCAGGGTGTCCTTGGAAGTATGGTGCAGCATAAAGTAGGTGCAGCGTTTGATAGCCAGCGCGACGTGCTTTTCTACGGTGTTTTCTGAGATGTTGAGTTCTTTGGCAATCTCCCGCTGGGTATAGCCATAGACCTTTTTCAAAACAAACACCCGCCGACATTGCACCGGCAGCAGCCTGATAGCCTCGCAGAACAAGCCGAACTCTTCATTTGAAACGGCGATCTCGTAGATCTCGTCGCGCTCAGGATCAAATTCAGCAGGCAGCAGCTCGTCAACATCGATCTGTTGGTCTCGCAAACGATGCTCTGCCCGCTTGACGTGGTCGAGGGCAAGATTGATAACCATTTTTAACAGATACGAGCGGGGGTGCTTGATGCTAGTATTATTATCGATCTGACATAAGCGAACGTAAGTTTCCTGGACTATGTCTTCGACTTCATGGAGCGGAACTATCTTTGACACAGCACGTGCCATATGGGCTCGAAGGCCCACAAACACACTCAACAGATTCTCGCTTTCTAACACGGCTGATCCCCCGTTTTAAATTAGCCATGGGAGTGTAGACGATTGAGGGCTGTTTTTCCGCCAGTGACGACTGTGAATGCTGGGGTCGGTGTTACAGTGCCGGGGTAAAACATGGCGGTTTACACCGGCACTGCACTCATTACTCGGCGACTGACTCCGACTTTAATACTACCACCCAAATACTCCGACCCAAATACTAAGGTTTATCGGTAACCGAAAGGTATCTCTGTGTCCTGCAGGTCGGCGTACCGATCCCGTAGCAGGGTTTGGCGAGTGGTGAGGGAAACCCAGGCGCCATCAATCATCATTTTGACGGGTCGCCTGGTTACTTCTAATGGGTCACCATTCCAAAAATGCTGGGGTCGGGGTAAAAATCCTGGGGTAGGCCAAGCGCCGGTATAGCATCGCTGCTTACCCCGGCACTTTACTCCGACCCCAATATGGGTGGTGATTTAGGCGAGTGAGAAGCCATCGTAGTTTTTGTCGACGACGTCTTCACACTTTTCTACATAGCCAACCCAGTCGACGTGGGGTAGAAACACGCGGGGCTTGCCGGGGATGTTGTCACCGAAATACCAGTTGGCACCGGCGGTGAACAGTGTCGTGTGGCCCAGTTCGCTGACGTGGGCAACCCAGGGCTCTTCGGCTTCTAGTTTTGCCTCAATGCGGGTTTGATCGTTGGCGCGCATATGCACCATGGTATCGGCAATAAAGTTCACGTGCTGTTCAATGGCCACCATCATGTTGGTCAACACCGATGGGCTGCCTGGACCGGTAATCACATACATGTTGGGAAAGCCTTCGGCACACAGTCCCAAATAGGCTTTCGGACCCTCTGCCCATTTGTCTTTGAGCAATCTGCCGCCACGGCCACGAATTTCCATTTTATTCAGCGTGCCGGTCAGGGCATCAAAGCCGGTGGCGAAGATGACACAGTCAACCTCATGATTGATGCCGTTGGCGCGAATGCCCGTTTCAGTAAAGCGCTCGATGCCATTATCCCGAATGTCTACCAAGGTGACATTATCGCGGTTAAAGGTCTCGAAATAATTGGTATCTAACACGGGTCGCTTGCTCGCATAAACAAAGTCCGGGCAGAGCTTTTCGGCCAGTGCCGGATCATTGACGATACCGCGAATTTTATCTCTGACGAAGTCGGCAATGGTTTCATTCGCCACGCGATCCGAGCCAGAATCAGCATAGGCCACCAGAAACGCGAAACCGCCCATCTGCCAACGACGTTCATACTCGGCAGTACGTTCTTCATCGCTAACATCGAACGTGTTCGTTTCAAAGTTGCCAGAGACTTCCTGAGCAAAGGGGCTGTGATAGTTTTCATCTCGATAAGTGGCATAACGACTCTTGATCTGCTTTTCGATTTCCGGGTTTAAGGGCTCGTTATGCTGGGGAATGGTGAACTGCGGCGTACGTTGAAAAGAATACAAATGTCCCGCTAGCTCGGCCACTGCTGGAATTGCCTGTATCGCGGTGGAACCACTGCCAATAATGGCAACTTTCTTGCCGGTTAAATCCACCGGCTCTTGAGGCCAGCGCCCGGAATGATAAGCCTTACCCTGGTAGTCGTCGAAGCCTTCAAATTCAGGGATGTTGGAAGTGGAAAGGCAGCCGGTGGCTAACACGAAATGTCGGGCGGTCACAGACTCGCCAGCGTCGGTGGTGATCGTCCAGAAATTATGGTCTTCATCGAATATGGCACTGACAATACGGGTATCGAACTGGATGTCTTTGCGCAGGTCGAATCGATCAACCACATGATTGGCGTAATTCAGAATATCTGCCTGGTCGGAATATTTGTTTTTCCACTGCCACTCCTGCTGCAAGGTCTCGTCAAAACTATAGGAGTACTGCAGGCTCGGAATGTCACACCGAGCGCCCGGATAGCGGTTCCAATACCAAGTGCCGCCAACCCCGCCGGCCGCTTCATATACTCGGGTTTTAAATCCCTTGTTACGCAAGTTTTGAAGAGAATAAATACCCGCGAAACCCGCACCGACAACCACGGCGTCAAGATCTGTTGTTACTGAATTGACAGTACTCATTAATAGCTCGTCCTATATAAATAATCCCAACCCTGTTTACTACAGCAGGTATGTTCGAATGTAAAGTGTCTGATGAATTCAGGCAAGATAGTTAGCGCGGCGGCAGTGGCCGGCATCGGCTCATTGCCTGGCATATTAAGAGGCCCAGTCGGGCCCTGAACCTCAAGTGGCTTTAGCGATCGCCGCTTTGGCCAGCTTTTGTTCTGAGCCGTCCATGCGCGCCTGTAAACCCCGCAGCATCTCGTCGAGGGCGCGTTTGCAGTGTTCATTGGTCTGAATGCGGCGCCAGTAATCTTTGACCTTGGTGGTGCCTTCAATGGGGCTCGTTCGGCCAAACCGTGGCACGGTGTTCTCACACATAAATAAGGCCGGTGCCAGTGAGGCGTCGGCTCGGCTCAGGGTCGTGCCGGTGGCGAAACCGTCAGCATTAATATGTTTTTCTAGGGCCGCCATGCCGCGTTCTACCTGACCCATCAACAGATCAATGACGGCTTCGTTGCGCTTGCTTGGGTCAAGCTGGCTCAGGGCCATAAAAATATTATTCATCAGGTAAGTGTCGGCGATGCGAGAGATGACGCGAATATCAGCTTTCTCTTTGAGTGTCTTACCCTGCATCAGAGATTTTTCTGGGTAAAGCTCGTCGAGATACTCAGCGATGACCTCTGACTCAGGAATAATGCCTTCATCGGTTTCCAGCACGGGAATACGGCCGATGGGTGAGATGTCCTTAAATTTGCCTTGATAAAACGTCGCGATCGGCAGGTCAAAGGTAATATCGTCGCTGATGCCCATGGCATAAATCTGAATTCTCACCTTGGCAGAGTAGGGGCTGAGATCACCGGTGTATAACTTCATATGGAAACTCCAAATAATGGCAGTGGATTGCGCGGCAACCTTAGCCGGCTAAGCTTACAGCGTGATTGTTGGGGTGCCGACACTAAAAAGCTTAAGCCGCTGGTGCGGACTTTTGGCCCAGCACCAGAAAAATAGGAAAGACCTTGTCGCCACGTTCAACAGCATAGGCCGTGACAAACTGCACATCGCTGATGCCATGCTTGTTCAGCAGTCGCTGCAATAGGTCACGCTTGAAACCCGCATGAAACACGCCGGTGGTGCCTGCCGGGTGAAAGGTGCCATCTTCGTGGTCCAAGTCGGCCAGTGCCACTCGGCCACCGGCTTTCAGGTGGGCCGCAAAACTTTCGATGAGCTTGTCGGTATCCTCCACATGGTGCATGGCCATAGCGCTGACGATGACGTCAAATTTTTGCGGCAGCGGATGGTCCATAATGTCTTGGCATAGGGTGTCGACCTTGCCCCGCAGCTCAGGCTTGGCGGCCAGGCGATCAAGCATGGCTTGCGAAATATCCACGGCAGCAATGTGCGCAACCTTGGGTGCCAGGTGCCCCGCAATCAGACCAGTGCCGGCGCCAAAGTCCATGATATCCATGTCCGCGGTAAAATCGAGACGCTCGAGCATGGTGGTGCCGATAGCGCGAGACAGCCGGGTTTTGAAGTCGTCTTTGTCCCAGTCTTTAGCTTTTTCTTCGAATAAATCAACCATGCTGATTCCTGCCTGTGAATAACACTAATGCCTAATAAACGCGCCCCATAATCAGGCTGATATTCATCAACAAAGGGGGCTGGTCGCAGTCAGCCCCCGTGCGTCTTGATAGGTTACTGAGAACTCAAACCCGCCGCGAAGCGCGCCTTACGCTCAGCGATTTTAACGGCCTCGTCAGGTTCGGTTAGGCGCTCGAGCGTGACCCCATGAATCTCGCCGGCGAAGGGGAAATTATGGGGATAAGGCCCAACGGGCGAGCCCGTATCGCGACCCACGTCAAAGGTTTCACCGCTCATGGAAAAGACCACCGGCACCGTGCGTTCGATTCGTGCCTGGCTGACCAAGGTCGAATCGACGTACAGACTCGCCAGCCCACCGGCAGCAAAGCCACCGTCATGCGCGTAGTGCATCTCCAGCAGATGGTGGCCTAAGCCCAAGGGACCGTCAGCCTTCAAAAACGTAAACTCGTGACCAAACCAGTTGTACAGATAGGTGGGTATACCCTGTTCATCCAGGTAGAGGCTCCAGCCCGCCATATTGCCACCCTGGCAGGCAATCACGCCGGTGCTGGGGTCATCCTTGAGGGTGATCTCGGCGGCGATGCGGTGCGAGACATTCTTCAGGTTGATGATGGCATGCTCAGGCATACGGGTATGCGCGCGCGTGTAGGTCATGGATGGGTGGCCATCCAGCGAGTGGGGCACGGCATAGTCGCCACCCCGTTTCGCCGAGGCATCTCGTAACGGATAGATACCGTAGCGTTTCGCCTCTGAGTCAAACAGTTGCTGCAAGGCTATGAGTTTGTCGGGATGCGCCATGGCCAGGTCTTCACTCTGGGAAAAGTCCTTGGCCACGTGATACAGCTCCCAGCGCTCTTGTTCGCCGTCGAACTCAAAGCCGGCAAACCGAATCCAGGGCAGGCGGCTATGGAAACAAGAGGCCATCCAGCCGTCGTGATAGATCGCGCGATTACCCAGAATTTCAAAGTATTGCGTAGTGTGTGTACTGGGTGCATCGGCGTCCTCAAAGCTATAGACCATACTGGTGCCGTGTACCGGGTCTTGAGTGATGCCGTTGACCTTGTCGGGCGCCTGAATGCCGGCGACCTCAAGAATCGTCGGAAAGATATCGATAACATGATGGAACTGACTGCGCAGGCCGCCGGTGTCTTTGATGCTGTTGGGCCAAGAGACGGCCAGGGCGTTGCGCGTACCACCGAAGTGAGACGCCACTTGCTTCATCCATTGAAAGGGGGAGTCCAGCGCCCAGGCCCAGCCTACGTTGAAGTGGTTTTCACAGCGGTCGGTACCAAAGTCGGCCATATGCTCGAGTAACCATTCCGGATCTTCGGGCACGCCATTTTGAAAAGATGGTGCACTCCAGGCGCCATGCACGGTGCCCTCGGCCGAGGCGCCGTTGTCACCCGTCAGATAAATTACCAGGGTGTTATCGAAGCACTCCATCTCGGTCAGACTGTCGATCAGCCGTTCAACCTGGGCGTCTGTGTGGGCCAGAAAACCCGCGAATACCTCCATCAAGCGGGCCGCCACCGGCTTATAGCGATCGGGATAGTCATCCCAGGCGGGTACTTGTTCGGGGCGCTCGGTCAGTACGGTATCCGGGGGGATTACCCCAGAGGCTAATTGTTTGGCATAGATGTCGGCCCGTAAGGCATCCCAGCCGTTATCGAACTGGCCCTTGAAGGCCTCGCTCCACTTGGGTGCCACATGGTGGGGCGCGTGTACCGCCGCCGGCGCAAAATAGCAAAAGAAGGGTTTGTCTGGGGCGGACACTTTTTGCCGGGCAATCCACTCAATGGCCTTGTCGGCCAGGTCTTCGGTGAGGTGATAGCCAGGCTTGTTAAGGTGGGGTTCCACGGCTGTTGTCTGGTCATAGACTGGCGGCTCCCAGTGCGATGCCTCGGCACCGATGATGCCATAAAAACGCTCGAAGCCCATGCCTGTGGGCCAGCGATCAAAGGGCCCAGCGGGATTCTGTTCCCAAGATGGCGTCAGGTGCCATTTACCGAAGCAGCCTGTTGAATAGCCGTTTTGTTTGAGTATCTCGGCGAGGGTCGCCGTTTCCGGCGGTATGGCGCTGTCATAGGCAGGAAAACTGTTGGCGATCTCGGTGATCCCGCCCATATGCACACTGTGATGGTTACGGCCGGTCAACAGTGAGGCGCGGGTGGGTGAGCACAACGCCGTGGTATGAAACTGGTTATAACTTAAGCCGCGGGCGGCGATCTTATCCACCCCCGGTGTCGGTACTGGCCCACCAAAGGTACTACAGGTGCCAAAGCCCACATCGTCGAGCATCACCAACACGATGTTTGGCGCGCCGGCGGCGCGCTTATCCAGCTTCAACTTGCTGGGTTGCGCATCATCGTACAGGCGCGCTATTTTGCCGTCGAAGGCCGCGCTGGTTCGCGGTATATCGGTCATGCTGGCGTGCTCGCAGGTTGCAGGGTCGGCAGATCAAAGCAGCTGAGGAAACGCTGCACCTGCTCATCCATCCCGGCCGTGTCGGCATTGCCATCGGCCAGTAGTGTTGCCAGCGCCACTTTGCCCCCAAGCAACTGGGCCCAATGTTGATGGCTGATAATCAAGGTCATGTCAGCATTCGCGCCGTCTGTGGGTATCGCCACCTGATGACGCAGGCGCAGTCCCGCTCGGCTGCCATCATCGAAGGCGATGCACAGGCTCGCCGCTAAACCCTCGGCGCGGGCGGGTACCAGCAGGACTTTCAAGATGGGCACACTGTCTGTGGGCGCGCCTCTCAGCAAATCGGCCGCCCTGAATCGATGGCCACGCAATCGATCAACGTCAACCAGGCCCTCAAGCTCGCGGGCGCGGGTCAGGCTCCAGTTACGGACGTTGGCGGCGGTAGTGCTTTGGGCCACACCGCGCAGGCCAGCAGCAAGACGATTGCGATCTTCCTGTTCACCGGCATCTGCTCGACCATGGGCGTTCAGGCTGGCGCGAACCAGCCAGCTGCTGAGCTCGATAGCCCAGCGATAATCCTGGTCTAGTAATGCTTGGTCAATGATGGTGCGCACCTTGGCGGTGCCACCAAAGCCCTCGACGAGCTTGCGGCCACGGTCGGGTGCTGGGGTCGGAAACAGCTTGGCTTCGTCTTCGTCGAACCAGCCGAATAAGCCGGTGTAAATCTGCCGCACGTGATGTTCCACCACGCCGTAAAATTGTTGGGTTTGATAGCGGTTTTTGAAGTGCTCGGGTAGCTGCACAACGGTGACGAGTTGATCTAAGGTCAGGCCCTGATTGGCACCGCGGACGGTTTGGTCCCACATATATTGAATGGCATCGCGGCTATCGATGATGCTGTCGCTGATCAATTGCGCGCCTTCCACCGGTGGCCCATGAGCGCCCAGCAGATAATTCGCCTTCAGACCCTCAAGCTGATCGAGGCCCCGCAACAGGACCCGCGGGTCGCGATATTCTTCGCCGCGGATGGCAAACACATTGAACAGCGCGGGCCATAACAGGTTGTTAATCGCGACGCTGAGTTCCGGAAACCAGATGGTGACGGAGTCGGTGGCATCCGACGGTGCTGGGTAAATCTCCACCTTTAGGCCCGCAATAGACAAGGTGGTGTTCTCCGAAAAGGTGTGCTTGGCCGAAATATAGCCTCGCGTAAACGGCGCATGTTCTGGGTTTCGATAGAAGCGTCCGAGGCCGACATTCACCAGCCCGTCTTCGCCTTCTGTGGGTAACACAACGGCGAACTGGTGTACCAGGCCCCGTGCACCACGGGGTCCCACCTCGCCGCTAAAGCGCATCAGGTTGGCATCAATGCCGCTGTGGCCGTAAACCGGCAGGTCAGCGTTGCCGGATTCATCGAGCAGGGCCTGGGTGCCGCCCACATAGTGAAAGTGGGTGTAAATACAGGCCACAATCGGCGCGTTGGTCTCTTGGCGTATCGCCGCCAGCGCCGCGTTCATCTCTTCGATACACTCGCCGGTATCAATCACAATCAAGCCTTCCGGCCCTTCAATGAAAGACTGATTCGACAGGCCATTGCCCACCATGGTCCAGGCGTGACTGCCGAGTTTATAGAGCTTTTCTTCCAACCGCTGGCTGTGGTCGATGGTCGCGGGATGAGCCCGTTGACCTTCGGGGCCCGTGGCGGTGGCGCTGGGATCAAATGAAGCAGGGATTAGGTTCATAGTGGCTATTTCCGATTGATTGTCGCGAACGTCTTGTCAGGTTATCTGCCTGACTCTGCCTGCAGCATAACGAAAATCGTGATGATAAATAACCCTGTGGGCAGATATTCCAAGCGTGTGAG
>JABMOJ010000493.1 GCA_013204195.1 SAR86 cluster bacterium | reverse complement strand
TGCAAAACCAAGTGCTCGACAGCATGGATCTTGAGCGCGAGCGGGGCATTACAATCAAATCGCACGCCATTCGCATGGACTACCTAGCCCCCGATGGGATCATGTATGAACTTAACCTCATCGATACCCCAGGTCACGTCGATTTCTCATACGAAGTCTCGCGTAGCCTCACCGCCTGCGAAGGCGCACTCTTACTCGTCGATGCCGCCCAAGGCGTCGAAGCCCAATCGGTAGCCAATTGTTATACCGCCATCGAACAAGGTCTAGAGGTGTTGCCGGTACTCAATAAGATCGATTTGCCGCAAGCGGATCCGGAAACTGTGATCCAGGAAATCGAAGAGATTATTGGTATTGATGCCTCTGCTGCGCTGCGGGTCAGTGCCAAGACCGGCGTCGGCATTCATGAATTACTCGAGGAGTTGGTTCGAGTTATTCCAGCGCCCAAAGAAGCCCGTCACCTTCCAACTCAGGCGCTGATCATTGATTCATGGTTCGATAATTATCTGGGCGTTGTCTCCCTGATTCGCGTCATGCAAGGTCAAATCGCCGTCAAAGATAAAATTATTCTGAAGTCCCTGGGAAAAGTTCACCAGGTTGACTCGGTCGGGATCTTTACGCCGAAACGTAAAGAGACCAAGGTGTTGCAAGCTGGTGAAGTAGGCTTTTTGGTCGCTGGCATTAAGGATGTGAAGGGTGCGCCCGTAGGCGATACGATTACCCTTTCCTCGACGCCTGACGTGAAAGCTTTGCCGGGTTTCGAAAAGGTCAAACCGCAGGTTTATGCCGGTATGTTTACGGTCAGTGCGGATGACTTTGAAAGCTTTCGAGATGCATTGGAAAAACTGACTCTGAACGATGCCTCTTTGGTTTACGAGCCAGAGAGTTCCGATGCTCTGGGTAACGGTTTTCGTTGCGGCTTTCTCGGTATGCTGCATATGGAGATTATCCAGGAGCGGCTTGAACGCGAATACGATATCGATCTAATAACCTCGGCGCCAACAGTCGTCTATGAGGTGTTGCTGAAAAATGGACAAATCGTCAAGGTGGATAACCCCTCCCAGTTACCCGATCCCTCAGCGATCGAGGAAATGCGGGAACCTATTGCGCGAGTGAATATCCTGGTGCCCTCGGAGTATCTTGGTAGTGTCATCAATCTCTGCGTTGAGCGTCGTGGGGTTCAAAAAGATATGCAGTTTGTGGGTAAACAGGTGTCATTGACCTATGACATTCCACTCAACGAGGTAGTCCTAGATTTCTTCGATCGCCTGAAGTCCAGCAGTCGCGGTTACGCTTCGCTAGATTACAGCTTTGATCGATTTGAGGCAGCTCGTCTCGACCGTCTGGATGTGCTTATCAATGGTGATAAGGTCGATGCCTTGTCGCTCATCGTGCATCGTGAAGAAGCGCGCAGTAAAGGCTTTGCGTTAACTAAAAAGATGAAAGAGCTGATTCCTCGGCAAATGTTTGATGTGGCGATTCAGGCGGCGATTGGCGGCCAAATTGTTGCTCGCGAAACGGTCAAAGCCTTGCGTAAGAATGTTACTGCTAAGTGTTACGGTGGTGATATTTCTCGAAAGAAAAAATTGTTAGAGAAGCAGAAAGCTGGCAAGAAACGCATGAAGCAGTTAGGCAGCGTTGAAATTCCCCAAGAAGCCTTTTTGGCGGTGTTAAAGGTCGATCGATGAGTATTAACTTTCCGCTATTTCTCTTGTTGTCGACGGTGGTAACCGGTGTTATCTGGCTATTTGATATCCTCGTGCTACGACCCAAGCGCCGGCGCAATGTTGAACAGTTGAATGCCCAATCAGTGGACTTGACGCCAGCAATGGACGTAGCGCGACAAGCGGTTATGAAAGAGTCGGTGGTTGTTGAGTATGCCATATCCTTCTTTCCAGTATTATTGGTCGTTTTGGTGTTGCGCTCCTTTCTCATCGAGCCTTTTCAAATCCCAACCGGGTCCATGATTCCAACGCTGAAAGTAGGCGATTTCATCGTGGTGAATAAGTTTGCCTATGGCGTTCGCTTGCCTGTTTTTGGCACGAAGATATTCGCGGTTGATGAACCGAAAAATGGCGACGTTATGGTGTTTGTACCGCCCCACGAAGACGAATATTTTATCAAGCGGGTGATTGGCATCCCCGGTGATACGATCCGCTATGAAAATAAGACGCTGTTCGTCAATGGTGTCGAGCAGGTTCAGGAATTTGTTGCCGAAATTCCACCAAATCGGCCCGACCATGTGGTTTACAAAGAGACTATTGGCGGGGTTGAGCACTTCATTCATCGCAGCCCGTTTCTTGGCAATGGACCCCAGGAGTGGGTCGTGCCGGAGGGCAAGTACTTTATGATGGGCGACAATCGTGACAGAAGCAGCGACAGCCGGTATTGGGGTATGGCCTCGGAGGATCGTATAGTAGGAAAGGCGTTTGCGGTTTGGTTACATTGGGACTCAGGTTTGCCGAGTTTCTCTTACAACGGCTGGATTGAATAAATGGTGTAAAGTGGTTTTTTATCGCGTTTGAGCTTAACATTTGAGCTTAACCTTTGGGCTTAACAGGTCGAATATGAACTTACCTCGGTATCAGCAAGGTCTAGGCGCGATAGGTTGGTTGATTCTGGTTTTTGTTTTTGGGGGCTTATTAACGTTCGGTTTGAAAGTGGCCCCCATTTACGCGGATAACGCCACTATAGAGAAGATTCTCGACGGCGTGGCAGCGGAACCTGGAGTGGGCAGCAAAGACACCGGCGAAATCGACAGGATTATTAAGGCGCGATTTCACGTCAATAATATACGAGATTTCGATTACTCGAAGAACCTCACGATCGTCAGGGATAACGCAGGAGCACGCCTTGTTTTGGGCTACGAGGTCCGCGTGCCGCTGGTTTACAATCTAGACCTGATCGCATCATTCAACAAAACTGTGGCGTTACAAGACTAACGCCCGACTTATCTCTCAGGGATTTCGTGGCAGCTAACAGCAAACTTGAACATCGTCTCGGTTATGCGTTTACGGATCCTGATCTGCTTGCGCGGGCACTGACTCATCGCAGTCATCAAGATCGAAATTATGAACGGCTTGAATTTTTAGGTGACTCAATACTCAGCTTCGCGATCGCTGAATACCTCTATCATCGTTTTCCCGAAGCCCGCGAGGGGCAGTTGAGTCGATTGCGGGCCAGAATTGTCAGGCGCGAAACCCTCGCTGAAGTCGCTAGGGAATTTGGTTTAGGCGATTTTCTGATTATGGGTACTGGTGAGCTCAAGAGCGGCGGCTTTGAGCGGGCGTCAATCTTATCTGACGTACTTGAAGCCATCATCGGTGGTATCTACCTGGAAGCCGGTGTTGAAACGGTGGTCGAGCGGATCACCAGTTGGTTTGGTCCGCGCCTGGAGGCCTTAAGCTTGGGGCGATCACAAAAAGACCCTAAGTCATTGCTGCAAGAATTTTTGCAATCGAAGAAAGCTGGGTTGCCGGAATACAGCATCATCAGTATTGAAGGTAAATCCCACGATCAAGTTTTCACCATAGAGTGTAAGGTGTCGTTGTTGGCGAAGCCGTTGGTGGGCGTTGCCGCAAACCGGCGAGATGCCGAACAGGTGGCCGCGCGGCAAGCTCTCGCTGGGCTGGGCGTGAATTTTGAGTTTGAACAGGCTTTAATCAATGAGTGAACCCGTGACTGAATCCCTTCCCGTCGAACGCTGTGGCTATGTTGCCATTGTCGGCCGTCCTAATGTCGGCAAATCGACCCTGCTGAACTATATTCTTGGGCAGAAGTTGAGCATTACTTCGCGCAAACCCCAAACGACTCAGCATACCCTGCTGGGGATAAAGTCTGTGGCTGGTACCCAGACTATCTACGTAGATACTCCGGGTATTCACGGCGATGCGAAGAAAGCCATTAACCGGCACATGAATCGCAATGCTAAAGGCGCCTTGCGGGACGTAGATGTTGTCGTGTTTGTGACGGACCGAACTGAATGGCAAAGCGACGATGAAATCACCGCCATGGCAGTGATGCATAGTAAAGCGCCAGTGATTATCGTCATCAATAAGATCGACTTGTTGAAAGATAAGAGTGTGTTGCTGCCCCAGTTGGCGATGCTGCAGGAACGCATGCCCAGTGCTGAAATAGTGCCTTTGTCAGCCATGCACGG